>JAMOVQ010000142.1 GCA_027067575.1 Thermoanaerobaculia bacterium
CGGACCCGCGGTGCTCGGCGGCGAGGCGACGCCGGAGTCCGGCCGGCGCTGGGAGTGGATCGTCGGCGCCACGGCGGTGACCACGGTGACCCCCGTCTACTTCGTCAACCGGTGCGGGTGGGAGGAAGGGATCCTGTTCACCGGCGGCTCCCACGCCGTGGACGGCGCGGGGCGGCGGCTCTGCGAACCCCGGTACCTGGAGCCGTGCCTCGGCACCGCGCCGTTCGACCCGGAGCAGGTCCAGCGCACCCGCGACCTGCTGCCCCTCGTGGCGATGGAACGGGAGGAGCTGTGGCGCCGGGAGGTGGAGGTGCCCCGTGAGCTCTGAGCTGACGCCGGAGACGGCGCTCGACCTGGGGCTGGCCGAGAAGGCGCTGGTGTCGTTCCTCGCCGAGGAGCTCGCCGTCTCGGGGCTCGACGGCTACGTCCTGGGGCTCTCGGGCGGGGTGGACTCGGCGGTCTCGGCGGCGCTGGCGGTGCGCGCGGTGGGTCCGGAGCGGATCCACGCCCTTGCGCTGCCCGGTCCGACCTCCGACCCCGCGTCCCTCGCCGACGCCCGGCTCGTGGCGGACTCGCTGGGGATCGGCCTGGAGGTGATCGGGCTCGGTCCCGCCATCGAGCCGCTGATCGGGATCGCCGGGGCGGCCGGGGACCGCCTCCGCGTTGGCAACCTCCACGCCCGGCTCCGGATGACCGTGCTGTTCGACCGGGCGAAGGCGGTCCGCGCCCTGGTGCTCGGCACGTCGAACAAGAGCGAGACGCTGCTCGGCTACACGACGCTGTTCGGCGACATGGCGGCCTCCGTCCAGCCGCTCGGCGACCTGTTCAAGACCCAGGTGTGGGCGCTGGCCGCCCACCTCGGGCTGCCCGCGCGGGTCGTGGAGAAGCCCCCGACGGCGGACCTGTGGCCGGGGCAGTCCGACGAGTCGGAGCTGGGGTTCGGGTACCGGGAGGCCGACCGGGTACTGTACTGGCTCCACGAGCGCGGGGCCTCGCGGGACGCGCTGGTGGAGCGCGGTTTCCCCGGGGAGCTGGTGGACCGGGTGATCGGGGCCTGGCGGCGGAACCGGTTCAAGTGGCGGCCCACGGTGGTGGCGCGGCTCTCGGCCAGCGCCATCAACATCGACCGGATCCTGCCGCGCAACCCGGCCCCCTGAGGCCGCCATGGACGGACCGGCGGCCACGGCGCACGGCACCCTGTGGCTCGTCGCCACGCCCATCGGAACGGTGGACGACCTCTCACCGCGGGCGCGGAAGGTGCTGGCCGCGGCGGACCTGGTCCTGGCCGAGGACACGCGGCGCACACGGGCGCTGCTCGGCCGGCTGGGAATCGCCTCCGGGCAGCGGCTCCTGTCGCTGAACGAGCACAACGAGTCCCGCCGCCTTCCGGGCGTCCTCGAGCGGCTGGCCGGCGGCGCATCGGTGGCGCTGGTCAGCGACGCGGGGATGCCCGTGCTCTCCGACCCCGGGTTCCTGCTCGTCCGGGAGGCCCGGGCCCGGGGCCACGCGGTGCTCTCGGTGCCGGGCCCTTCGGCGTTCACGGCGGCGCTGGCCGCCTCGGGACAGCCGCCGCTCCCGGCGACGCTGGCGGGGTTCCTTCCGCCCCGCCCCGGGCCGCGCCGGAGGGCGCTCGAGCGGCTGGCCGCCGTTCCGGGCACGCTGGTCCTCCTCGTCTCGCCCCACCGGCTGGCCGCCGAGCTGGCCGACGCGGCCGCCGTGCTCGGGGAGGACCGTCCGGCCACGCTGCTCGCCGAGCTCAGCAAGCTGCACGAGCGGGGGACCGCGGCCACCCTCGGGGAGCTGGCCCGCGGACCGGAGGCGGAGAACCCCCGGGGCGAGTACGTGCTCGTGGTGGGCCCCGCCGAGGTCAGAGACCGGTCGCCGGTCGCCGCCGAGGCCGCGAAGGCGTACGAGCAGGCCCTGGCCGAGGGACACCCGCGGCCCGAGGCGCTCCGCCGGGCCGCCCGGCGCCTGGGGATCCCCCGCCGCCGGCTGTACGCCCTGCTCGAGGAGGCCCGAGGGGGAGACCGGGGCTGAGGAACGCCGGGGACTGGCGGACCATACGTCCGGTGGGCGGCCTGTGCTAACCTGTGGCTTCGAGAGGGAGGTTCGTATGTGGACACGGAAGCTGGCCGCCGTCGTGATCATGGCCGGTGCGCTCACCGGGTGCGGCAAGCATCCCGCCGTGGGTATCCTGCTGCCGACCACCGGCAACGCGAACGCCTACGGCGAATCGATCGAGAGCGGGATCCGGGTCGCGCTCGCCGAGGCTCGTGAGAAGGGCACCCTCCCCGCCGACCTCGATATCCTCTGGGCCGACACCGGTTCCGATCCTCAGAAGGCCGTCTCGGAGTTCCGATCCCTGGTCGGGGACAAGGGGGCGAAGATCGTCATCGGCGGCGCCACGAGCGACGAGGCGCGGGCCCTGCTCCCGGTGCTCGCCGAGCTCAAAGTGATCTGTCTCTCTCCCTCGGCCTCCGCTCCGGACCTCGCGAAGAAGAGTGAGTACTTCTTCAGGATCTTTCCCTCCGACGAGCTCGAGGGCAGCCGCGCGGGACGGTTCCTGTTCGAGGAGCTCAAGGCCAAGAAGGTCGTGCTGTTCGCCGGCGACAACGAGTACTCGCGGGGAATCGAGCCGGAGTTCCGCCACCAGTACGTCGAGACCCTCGGCGGAGAGATCGTGGCGCGGATCGACGTCACGAAGGACGGCTGGCGCACCCTCGCTGCCCGGACGCTCGACAGCAGCAAGCCCGACGCCGTCTACATCATCGGGTACGCCGACCAGATCCTCGATGTGCTCCGCCTGCTCGACAAGACCGGGTTCGAGGGACGCATCTGCACCACGTCGGCGTTCTACAGCGGCAAGGTCATCCAGGAGGCAGGAAAGCTGGCCGAGGGCGTATTCTTCCCCCTGCCGCCGTTCGACCGGACGTCGGAGAGCCCGTACGTCCGGGCGTTCGTCACCCGGTACACGGACACCTACCAGCGGGCCCCCGACGTCTTCGCCGCCCACGGGTACGACGCCATGAAGGTCGTCCTCAAGGCGATCGAGATCGCCCACCCCGTGGAGACCCCGGAGCTCAACAAGGCGCTGCACTTCACCGAGTTCAAGGGCGTCACCGGGCCGATCCGGTTCGACGACTACGGCGAGGTCAAGCACTACCCGAAGATGTTCCTCGTCAAGGACGGCCAGGTGCTCAGCTACGACCGGTACCTCAAGGAAGAGCGGAAACGGATCCTCAACGAGTTGAGGAACCTGTTCCACTCCACGGGGTGACCCGGGGCCGATGACCACGTTCCGCCTGCTGTGGCGGTACCGGACGCTGATCGGGGTGCTCGTGCGCCGCGAGCTCAACGCGCGCTACCGCGCCTCGGTGCTCGGGTACCTGTGGTCCATGCTCAACCCGCTGCTCCTGCTGCTCGTATACACCGTCGTCTTCACCACGGTGTTCACGCCCCGGGTCGCCGGAGAGAACCCGTACGCGCTGTTCCTGTTCTCCGGGCTCCTGCCGTGGCTGTTCTTCTCCTCGGCGCTGCTTGATTCGGCGATCACGCTGGTGGACAACGGTCCGCTCCTGGCCAAGGTCATGTGCCCCCCCGAGGTCTTCCCCGCCGTCACGGTGCTCGCCCATCTCGTTCACCACATCCTGGCGCTGCCCGTGCTGCTCGCCGCCCTCGTGGCCGCGCACCTCCTCGGGCTCCACCCGTTTCCGTGGACCGTCGTGTTTCTCCCGCTGGCGCTGGCGCCGTGGGTCGTGCTGACGGCGGGGCTCGCGTTTGGGATCGCCGCGCTGGCGGTGCACTTCAGGGACCTCCGCGACATCGTGGGCAACGTGCTCAACCTCCTGTTCTTCGCGAGCCCCATCATCTACTCCCTGCACAGCATCGGGTCGCCGCTCGTGCTCCGGATCCTCCGGCTCAACCCGCTGGCCAGCCTCGTCACCGTGTACCGTGACCTCGCCTTCACCGGGACGTTCTCGCCGCCGGTGGAGTGGGTGATCGCCTGGGGCTCGGCCCTGGCGGCCTGGCTCGTCGGTTCCTGGATCTTCAACAGGCTCCGGGACACGCTGGTGGAGGCGGTGTGAGGGGAACGATCCGGCTCGACGGCGTCCGGAAGGTGTACCGCAGGCTGGGCACCCGTGGACGGCTCCATACTCTCAAGGGGGCGCTGCTCCACGGCGCCCTCCGGGGCCGGCGGCTCGTGGAGGGGTTCGTCGCGCTGGACGGCGTCACTTTCGCCGTCGAACCGGGCGAGGCCGTGGCGATCGTCGGCCCGAACGGCGCCGGGAAGTCCACGCTGCTCAAGCTGATCAGCGGTATCCTCCAGCCCACCGCCGGCACGGTGGAGGTGGCGGGGCGGGTGACGGCGCTGATCGAGCTCGGCGCCGGGTTCCACCCCGAGATCACCGGCCGGGAGAACGCCCTGATCAACGGGATGCTGCTCGGCCTGACGCGCCGGGAGATCGAGGCGCGGATGGACGAGATCGCGGCGTTTGCCGACATCGGGGAGTTCTTCGACCTTCCGGTCAAGACGTACTCCTCCGGCATGTACGTCCGGCTCGGGTTCGCCGTGGCGGTGCTCGCCGATCCCGACATTCTCCTCGTGGACGAGGTCCTCGCGGTGGGGGACGAGGCGTTCACCCGGCGCTGCCTCGACCGGATCGCCAGGATGCGGCGCGATGGCGTGACCATGGTGCTCGTCTCCCACGACCTCGACCTTGCGGCCCAGCTCGCCGACCGGGCGCTCTACCTGGACGGCGGCCGGCTCCGGATGGCGGGCCCGGCGGACGCGGTGGTCGCCCGGTACCGCTCCGAGGCTGCGGGGGAGGGTCAGGTGGCAGCGGCGCGGGAGGAGCCCGTCCGTATCCTCGAGGAGGGGCGGCGGTGGGGAACCGGCGCGGTGACTATCCGGTCCGTCACCGTGTCGACCGGCGGGCGCGCCTCCGGACTGGTGCCGTGGGGTGCCGACTGCACGGTGACGGTGCGCTACACCGCCCACGAACCGGTGGAGGACTTCGTCTTCGGCGTCGCCTGGCACCGGGAGGACGGCACCCACGTGGCCGGACACAACACCGAGATCGAGGGAGCCCGCCCCGTGCGGCTGGAGGGCGAGGGTGAGGTCCGCTGCCGGTACGGCCGGCTCGACCTCGCTCCGGGGCGGTACACCCTGGATGTGGCGATCCACGCGGCCGACGGGCTGGCGTACGACTACTGGTGCCGCGCGGCCTCGGTGACGGTCACCGCCCCGGTCGGCTGGCCCGGGATCTGGGCTCCCCCGCACCGGTGGGAATCCGACGGCCCCGAATGGGAGCTCCCGCCGCCAGCAGAACCGTGAGCAGGAGCGCCACCGCGCCGATCGCGAACCCGGCGAGCAACGGCCTCGCATCGATCGCCGCCTCCACCACGTGCTGGCCCGGCGGGATGCGAACACCCAGTAGAAGCCCGTTGACCCGGACCGTCTCAAGGGCCGCTCCGGCCCCTGTGTGGGCCCTCCACTGGCGGGACCAGGCGTCCAGGAGAACCACGAGGCCCCCGGCGGGGCTCTCCACCTCGACCCTCCACCACCCCGGACGTGCGGCGAGGACCCGGCACGAGCCCCGCACCGGACGGACCCTGGAACGGGGACCGAGGACGACCGCAATCCGTCCGGGTCCGGTGCCGGGATCGGTCAGCTGGCGCCAGAGGGCGGCGTCGGAGGGCACGGTGACGATCCGGGAGGGGAACCACGCCACCGGCAGGTTCGGGGTCAGCCGGTAGGCGGTACATCCCGGGTAGGCCCCCGGGAGAGCGATCCGCTCCGACCAGCACGACCCGGCGGGTACCGGACGGTCGGTCAGGAGCCACCCTGCTCCCACGTGGCGCGCCGCACGGGCTGCCTCCAAGGAACCGGCCTGCTCGAACCGTGCCCCGAGCAGATGCATCCAGGCCGGCTCCGTACCGTCCGGTCCCTCCAACCCGCGGTAGGCGACACCCCAAAGGGTCCCGTAGTGGCTGGCCAGGGCCGCCCGGAGCCTGCCGTAGTGCTCCCGGACGACCTGGTCCGGATCGGTGGCGCGCGGCGGTTTCCGGTCCTCGAAGGCGTAGTGGTCGAGCACCACGGCATCGGGGCCCAGGATCCGGACGGCGGGCGGGGGCGTCTCCCACGCCCGCCAGTCGTCCCAGCGGACGACGGGGATGCCTCCGAGGAGCAGCTGGACGGCCAGCGCCGGCAAGAGGAACGTCCGGGGCCGCCAGGCCACGGCGAGCAGCGGCAGGACGGCCACCGCCAAGTCGAACAGGATGTCCCAGGCCACGATCCCGGCGACCCCGGGCATCGCCAGGTTCGCCGCCGAGGCCGGGAAGAGCCGGCCAAGGATCGCCGCGACCCACTCCGGGCGCGCGGCCAGGACCGCCAGCGGCGCGAACACGGCCGCGAGGATCAGGGCGCGCCGGCGGACCCGGGCCCCGTCCTCCAGCGCCGCCCCCACACCTGTGGCCACCGCGGGGCCCAGGAGGACGACGGCGGGTAGGAGATCCTTGATGGCGTACCGGAAGAGGCGGACCGGTGGCAGGAGCCGCCGGAGCGCGACGGTGATCCCGGGCACGGCCGCGAGCAGCACGAGCGCCCCCGCTCCCGCGAGCCAGGGCCGGGCCTCCCGCCGGCGCCACGCCAGGCCGAGCAGCAGCAGGGTCACCGTGCCCACGTGGAGATCGAGCTCGTACCGCTGCCAGGGGAAGCTCGGCGCCGCCCAGAAACCGCCCGGGAGCTCCGGTGCGGGGCGGCCGTACAGCCTCGGCAGCACGACCTCCGGCCAGCGGCGCGGCGTGAACGCGTCGGCCGAGACCGCGGCCTCCGGCGTCCCGGCGGCGTTCCTCCAGGAGGCGCGGGCCACCGGAACGGCGGCCAGGAGCAGGGGGGCGGCCAGCGCCACGGCCAGCACGGCGCTCGCAAGGCCGGTCCAGCGGACGCGACGGCGCCAGGGTGCCAGCACGGCGAACCAGGCCAGCCACGACAGTACGATCAGCTCCGGTTTCCCCACGAGAATCACCATCGCGCCTGCCAGGGTGCCCTCCGCGATCCGCCGGCGGACCCCGCGGGGCTCCCGCGGCCACGCGACAACCGA
Source organism: Thermoanaerobaculia bacterium (assembly GCA_027067575.1). GTDB lineage: Bacteria > Acidobacteriota > Thermoanaerobaculia > Thermoanaerobaculales > Sulfomarinibacteraceae > JAMOVQ01. The sequence goes on from JAMOVQ010000142.1 coordinate 7,104, forward strand.
AGCCAGGAGGAACGGGATCCAGGCCAGGGTCGAGGGACCGGCCATGAACGCGGCCTGGGAGAAGGCGATCCCGCTGCCCGCCGTGGCCACCGCGCCGCCGAGGGCGGAGGAACCCCGGAACCCGAGACGCCTCAGGAGGTGCCAGGTCCCCGCGCCCAGAAGGATGTGGTGCAGGAGCAGGAAGAGGGCGAGGGCGACCGGGGGCTCGAACAGGAGGAACAGCGCCGTGAACGGGTAGAGCGCCATGGTGTTCGGGTTGCCGGCCAGCGCCGTTCCGCCGAGGGTCAGGGGGTCCCAGAGCGGGAGGTGCCCCGCGCCGACGGTCCGGGCCCACAACAGCCGCCACCCCAGTTGATGCGACCCGATATCCCGGAGAAACAGCGTCTTCCCTCCGAGGAGCCCCGGGGCGTAGACGGCCACGAGAAGGCCGACGCACGCCACGGTGATCCAGGGAACCGACCGTTCCGGACATCCTTTCCGGGATCCGTTCACCGGAACATGGTACATCTCTTGCTGGAACCTTCCCCGATGATACGGCACGAGGGTGGATTCACGCTGATCGAGTTGCTGGTCGTGGTGGCGATCATCGGCATCCTGGCCGCGGTGGCCGTCGCGAACCTCGTCGGTGCCGTCCAACGGGGGCGGCAGAGCCGGACCATGGCCGACATGCGGATCGCGGCGCTGGCCATCGAAGCGTACGAGACCGACCTTTCGGCGTTCCCCCGGGGCTCCGGCACGCTCGAGTCTCTCGCTCCGTACCTGGAACCCACGTACATCAAGAAGGTTCCGGTCAGCGATGGATGGAACCGGCCGCTTCTCTACGACGGATCGGCGAAGAGCTACACCCTCCTCTCGTGCGGAGGGAACGGCACGGTCGACGCCCCCTGGGGACACGGCCCCACCACGGGGTTCCAGGAAGACATCGTCTTCGTCGACGGGCAGTTCTTGCAGTGGCCGGAGGGGCTCCAGACGGAAAACTGACGCAGGACGTCCACACGATCCCCTTCAAGTGACACAGCACGTCAGATCCTGGGCCGCCCATCTTCATCAAGTTGGCACGCGCCTTGCTTAGATCCGAGTCGACGAAAGGAGGCCTGTGTTATGAGGAAAGAAAGAGGATTCACACTGATCGAGCTGCTGATCGTCGTGGCGATCATCGGCATCATCGCGGCCATCGCCATCCCGAACCTGCTGAACGCCATCAACCGCGGCCGGCAGAAGAGGACCATGGCGGACATGCGCACCATCGGCACGGCGATCGAGGAGTACTCGGTGGACTACAGCTTCTACCCGAAAGGCGTCGATACCATCACGGCGCTCGTCAATTATCTGGAACCGACCTACATCAAGAAGGTGGTCCGGAACGATGGCTGGAACAACCCGTTCGATATCGATATCGATACGAGTGGTGCGGACTACACCATCATCTCCTACGGGCGGAACCGTACATCCGACGGTGTCAACTTGGGAGATCGTACTACGAGTTTCGATGCGGACATTGCTTTCTCCTCGGGTAGTTTTGTCCAGTGGCCAGAGGGCGTGCAGAACTAGTGACCGGTTCTTCGAATGTTTCGATGGCGGCGGAACATCTTGTTCCGCCGCTTTTTCTTGTATCATCGGCCGATGGGGCTGATGGTTCTCTCGGTTGCCATACTCTCCGCCTGGTTTCCTCCGGACAGCTTCCCCCTGTCTGGTCCCCTGGTCGGTGCGGGGCTCTTGATGGCCGCGGCGGGCCTTCGAACGCTGCCCTGGGCCAAGGGGTACGAGAGAATGGTCGGATCCACCGTACCGTTTCTGGGACTTCTGATCGTCGTTTCCGCCGCCTCCGGATGGTATCGCACCGGGCTCATCGAGGGCGTCCTCCTCTGTGGCAGCGCCATGACCCTGGGGCTCGCAGCATGGCAGTCCGTCGATCGAAAGCAGCTCGATCACCTCGCTCTGTTCGTTTCCCTTCTCGGATGCTGGGCCGTCGCCCAGGTGCTGTTCGGTTTCGATGCGTCGATCGCGGTGGCAAGCCGCTTGCCGAATGGTTTTCGGGAGCTCGCGACGGCTCGCCTGGCAAGCCGGCGAGCTTTTGCGGGACTCGCACTCCCCGGCCATCTCGCCGTGGTCCTGGTCTCGGTGCTCCCGATGCTTCTCGCAGGACTCAAAGCCGGTTCACGACGACGTTGGTTCTGGGGAGTTCTCGTCATCATCGACCTTGGCGGGATCCTGGCGACTCGCTCCGTCATGGGGTTCTTCCTGGCCATCCTTGTCACCTTCTTGTCCTGGGGGCGACTGCACCTGACCCACCTCGCCTGGATGGCCGCTGCTGCTCTCATGGCGATCACGTTGATCGTCTCTCTCAGGGGGGACCTCCGAACCCTCACACCGCTCCACCTCCGGATGGACAACTGGCGCACCGCGCTGTGGGTCTGGGAACAATCCCCCTTGCTCGGAGTGGGCCCCGGGGGATACGGTCAGGCGGCTCAAGGCATTCCTCATCCCGTTAAATCTGAATCCGCTTACGCGCACAACCTGCCACTTCAGGCTCTCGCGGAGCTGGGGCCGACAGGGTTCGTGTTGTCGTTGATCTTCCTGGGCTGGGTCGGCCGGACGGTCCGACGGCTATGGCGAGACGATCGGGCCCTTGCGCTCTCGGTGGCGGTGTTACCGGTCCATTCCATCGTGGACTTCGCAATCCTCCGGCCCGGGCCCCTCCTCGTATGGTCCGTGCTCGCCGGTGTGGCATTTCGTGAGAGTCGACCGTCTCTCAGCGTGCCGCTGGGCAGGGTGGGGCGGCGAGTCCTGATCTACGGCACCCTGCTCGGTCTCATCACGATCACGTTCCAGTCGGTCTCCGTGCTCACGGAGGAGGTTGCCGAGGCCAACAGCGATGCGGACCTGGCGGCACGGTCCGTGGTTCTGGCCCCGTGGCGTGTCCGCCCACGATTGACATTAGCGTCGATCGTGCTCCAATCACGGGAGCGGGGAAACCGTGTAGCCGAGGCACTCCATGCAGTCCACGGCGGGCTCCGGATCACACCCCGCTCCGCCGCTTTCGAGCTCACTGCGGCGCAGCTGGAACTGGTTTCGGACGATCCGCTCCAGGCAATGGTTCACGTCCGACGGGCCTGTCACAACCGCCCGGGGTGGAAACCTGCCCAGACGCTGTGGAGAACGCTCGCTCAGGAGGCCAGGTGATCCTGCTGGCTGCTGTCTGGATCGGCCTTCTTGGATCGATGTGGGCAGCTGGAGGCGCGTTCTATCCTCTCCCGGCTACTCTTGCCGGTGGTGTTGCTGCCGTCCTCTCCGGCATGACGCAGGTCGGCCGGCGGTCCAGCGTGCAGTTTGAGCTGACGGAACGACTCGTGCTCGCCTGGATCATCCTCGGAGTGTTCCAGGTCACCATCGGGGGAGGTGATCCTTTCGAGGGGTTCAAACGGCTCGGCTGGTGGTTGGTAGCGCTATCGGCATGGGTGGCTGCGCGCAGCTTGAAGCGCGTCCCTGGCGAGACACCTCTCTTTCTTGGTCTTGGTGTGGTCTTGATCCTGGGCGTTCTTGGCGAGGCCTGGGGTCTGGGGTTGCCCCGTGCGGGGGGACTGTTCGAGAACCCCAATCTCGCCGCCATGTTGATGGTTCCGCTCGTTCCGCTCGCCCTGTCTCGAGAATGGCCGCGGCCCCTGCAATGGGGAATCGGCCTTCTCCTGGTCATGGGTGTCGGGGCCACCGGATCCCGGGCTGGGTTGCTCGCTCTGGCCGGTCTCGGCATGCTGCTCTTGCCGCGGAAGCTTCGGATTGCCCTCGTGGTGGCCGTTGCAGCACTCCTGATGTGGCGTCTCCTCGCCGTCTCCGATCCGCTCGCGTGGCGCCGCCCAGCGATCTGGCGCGCCTCCCTTCACGTTGTCGCCGAACACCCCCTTCTTGGGAGCACACCCGGGGCCTACGATGAGGCAGTGCTTCGCTTTCGCCCACCGGAACCCACGCTGATCGCGCGCTGGACAAAGTATCCAGGAAACGCTGAAAGCACCATCATCCAGGTGCTTGCGGAGACGGGTGTCCTGGGGTTCAGCCTTCTGTTTGTCGCGGTCGTGGCGTTTTGGAGATCCCTCAAGAACGTTCCTTCCCGACGTCTCCTCCATGCCACCGTCGTCGCCATGGGAATCTTTGCAACCGTCCACGATCTCCTGGGCCTTCCGGTCGTCCTGTGGTCATGGGCATGGTTTCTGGGACGCCTCGCCTCCGACGGGGAGCCGGAGCGGTCTGCCGGCGCCAGGAGTAAGAATCCGATGTGCCTTGCCGGTGGACTTGCCGCCGCCCTTCTCCTGATCTGGAGTATGGTTCTTCCCGAGATCGCCAGGTACCGGTTCGCTGCGGAAGATCCAAGCCGAGGGAAGATCGATCCTCTCTGGGCCGTGCCGTGGAGGGTGACGGCCGAACAGATCCTTCACGAGGATTCTTGGAATCGAGGTCGTGCCATTGTGGCGGCGGATGCTGCCGAACGGGCGGTGGCGCTCCACCCAGCGGCTCAGCGGGAGTGGCTGGTTCTCGGACAGGTCCTGACCCAGGCATATCTCCAAGTCACACCGTATCCGGCAACGGCACGCAGGGCAGCAAGAGCGTACAAGCAGGCGTGCCTGATCGATCCTCATGCGCCAGTTGGTTGGCTCCTGGCGGGTCAGCTGGCACGTTCGGTGGGAGATCTCGATCGGGCCATTGCACTGGTCACACGGGCAGTGACCGAAGAACCGCATTATGTCAAGGGGTGGCTGGCCCTCGCGCGCCTTGAGCTCGACGCAGGTCGGGTGGACGCGGCCCGACGTGCATTCGCCCGGGCTCGAAGATCCCGAGAACTTTCCCGGGGACGGATTCTGAGCGCGTATGAGAGGTCTCTCCTGGACGCTCCGCGCTGGCAGTTCCGGCAGCTCGAGGAACAGATCCCATGACGGCCATGCGACGCCCGCTCCGGCTCTGGTGGATCCCCTTCCTGCTGCTCTTCCTGCCTCTGTTCGGCCGCGTCCCCGCCCATCCGGACCTGCCCGGCTACTTTGCGCCGATCCGGGAGTGGACCGCGGCCTCCGTGCTTCGTGGAACGGTGCCACTCCTCAACCCGTTGAACGGGTGCGGGGAGCCATGGTTCGCCAACCCGCAGACGGCACCCCTGGGGCCGCAGAGCTGGCCCTGGCTGCTCCTCCCCGCGCCCTGGGCCCTGACGGCGGAGATCGCGCTCCATCTGGCGTGGCTCGCCCTGGGGGCCGGCATTCTGGCGCGCCGGCTCGGGGCCGACCGGGTCACCACCGCGGCGGCGGAGGCCGCCGCGTTCCTCGCCCCACCGGTCCTCACCCTGACCGGCGTGCTCAACAACCTCGAGACCCTCGCCTGGGCGCCGTGGATCGTGCTGGCGTCACGGACCAGGCGTCCGGAGCTGACCCTGCCTGTGGCGGTGGCCGCCGGGTGGTTCGGAGCGGCTCCGGTGCTCTGGGCTCTGATCCTCGCGGCGGCGCTCCTGACGTCACCGCGAAGGACACGGGCCGCCGCCGGAATCGTCCTGGGGATCGGGCTTGCCGCCGTGCAGATCGGACCGTTCCTCGGATGGGTCGCCGGGGGGGACCGTGGCAGAAGCGCGGTTCCCGAGGCGATGGTGGCGGCGGCGGTCCCGCCGGAGGGCTGGCTCTCCCTCGTCGTGCCCGGGGCCGTCGCCAGCGCCTGGGCCGGGACCGTGTTCCTCGGTGGTGCGCTCCTTGCCGCTGCCGCAGGCGCCGTTCGCCGGTTTCCCGGGATCGCGGCCGCCGCCGTGGCGCTGGCGGGCCTCGCCACGCTGCCTGCTGTTGGGGGCGGGGCGCTCTTCCTCGCCCTGACCAGCGGCCTCGTCCGGTATCCGGCCCGGTTCGCCGCCGCCGCCGGCCTTCTCGTCCTCGTGCTGGCCCTCGCCGGCCTCGCACCCTGGGTCCGGGGCGAGGGCCGCGCCGCCACGGCGGTCGCAGGGGGCCTGACGCTCCTCCTGGCCGGGAGAGTCCCTGACACGGGGACGGTGGGCACGGCGGTCCTCGGCGGCCTGCTCCTGGCCGCCGCCGTCTGGCCGGGCCGCCGCGGGTTGCGGTGGGCCGCCCTCGGTGTCACCGCCGTCCTTTTCGTGGGCCTCGGCATCGGCGAGCTCCGCCCCCGGCCGGTGGACGTGCTGCACCCTCGCGGGTGGGAGGAGGCCAGGAGACCGGGCAGGATCTGGAGCCCACTGCCTGGGCCGGGCCAGCGCCGTTTCCTCGCCCGGAACCCCGGTGCCATGCCGCTCTGGCCGGTCGGGTACACGAACCTCCTGACCGGGGTCCGCCGGGTCGGCACGGAGGCGCCGGTGACCCTGGCGGCCGTCTCCAGGCTCGAGCGGGACGCCTCGACCGGGCCGGCGGCCCGCTGGTCCGTCGACAGCGCCGCAGGACGGTGGATCGTCCTGCGGAGGCCATCCCGGACAGGGGGACTCGTTCCCGTGGCCCGCCGTGAGGGGCTCTGGCTTCACGAGAACCCTCACGCGTGGCCCCTGGTCGTGGCCACGCGTGAGGTGATCACGGACGGGATGAAGCCCCGCCCGGTTCCGGGGCTTGTCGCCTTCGCCCTGAGGGAGGAAACGGTCACGGTCCACACCCTGCTCGACGGGGCCGGGGTCGTCGTGGCCTCCCTGGCGCCGTTGCCGGGCTGGGCCTGGAGGCTCGACGGTAGGCCCATCACTTCGTTCCGGGGACCGTCCGTGTTACAACAGGTGCAGGTTCCACCGGGACCGCACCGGCTTGAGGGACGGTATACGGATCCGCTCCTCAAACCGGGCGCCGTGGTCTCGGCCCTCTCGGCCATGATGATCCTGGGAATCGCCTTCGGACCCGAAAGACCGGAGCGCCGGACGTGACCGCGCTCCTGCTGTCGCTGTTCTTCCTCTCCGGAGCCTCCTCTCTCGTCGGGGAGGTCGTGTGGATGCGTCTGCTCGGGCTCGTGGTCGGAAACTCCATGTGGGCAGCGTCCGCCGTGGTCACCGCATGGATGGCGGGCCTCGCAGCCGGCGCCTGGCTCGGTGGCCGGCTCGCCCGGACGGTTCGCCACCATCTTCGTCTCTACGCCGCCGCCGAGACGGTGGTCGCCCTGTTCTACCTTGCGACGCTGTCGCTCCTTCCCCGCCTGGAGAGCCTTGCCGCAGGGCTGACCCCGGACCTGTCGGGACACCTCCTGGCTGGACTGAGCGGCCGGTTCCTCCTCTCCGTCGGTGTGCTCCTCCTGCCCACGACGGCCATGGGGGTCACGCTCCCCCTGCTCGTCGAACGGCTGCGGGGGAACGTCCTCGCCGAACGCGTCGCAGGGCTGTACGGTGTCAACACGCTGGGAGCGGTGGCGGGGGTGCTGGTCACCGCACACCTCCTCCTGCCACGTCTCGGCGAATCCGGGGCGCTGGCCACCGCGGCGCTGGCCTGCCTCACCGTCGCGGTGGCCGCCGTACTCCTCGAGGGGAGGCTCCCTCGACCAGCCGGGTCGGCCGCGCCCGTGCGCTCCCGTCCATCGGGCGGTCCGCTCCGTGCCTACCTGGCGCTGGTTGCGGCCATGGGGTTCGGTGCGCTGGCCGTCGAGATCGTCTGGGTCCGGGTGCTGACGCTCCATCTGGGGTCCAGGGTGTACGCCTTCGCCCTCATGCTCGCGGTCTACCTCCTGGGAATCGGCATCGGGAGCATCCTGGTCGGCGCCACATCCCGCCACACCGGCGAACCCCGGCGGTTCCTGGCATGGCTCCAGGCCGGCGTGGCGGTGGCGATCCTGGTGAACCTCGCCGTGCTTGCACGGTTCCAGCCACTCCTGAGCTGGCTCACGGAGATGCTCCACCTCCACAGGTCGTTCGCGAACGTGCAGGTGATCCAATTTCTCGCGGTGGCCGCCGCGTTCCTTCCGGTGACGACGCTGCTGGGCGCCTCGTTCCCCCTGGCCGTGGCCGCAGACCCAGGCGTTGGGAGCGGCGGGGAACACACGGGGCGGGTGGCCGCCGCGAACACCCTCGGCGCGATCCTGGGATCCGTGGCGACGCCCGCCGTGCTCGTCCCCGTCCTGGGCGCCTCGCGATCGTTGCTCCTTCTTGCACTGCTCTCCACCCTGATCGCCCTCACCCTCGGGGGCCGGCGGGTGGCCGTCCTCATCGCCGGGACGGTCCTCGCCATCGCGGCGGTCTGGATCACGATGCCCCGGGACGCCATACTCCGGGCGGCTCTCGAGGACGGGGGAGCGTCGGAGGTCGTGGCCCTCGAGGAGAGCCTGACCGCCACGGTGATCGTGAGGCGCTACCACGACGCCCGGGGTGCCTGGTACTCGCTGGAGCTCAACGGCGTCAACGTCGCGGGAACCTCGCCGGAGCTGCTCGCCGTCCAGCAGCTCCAGGGACAGATCCCCCTGCTCGAGGCCCGTGACCCGAAGCGGGTGCTGCACATCGGCTTCGGATCGGGCGGGACGTGCTGGGCCGTCTCGCGCCATCCGGTGGAACGGATCGACGTCGTGGAGATCGCACCCGAGGTGCTCCGGGTCTCGGACCGCTACTTCGCCGACATCAACCATCACGTCCTCGCGGATCCCAGGGTTCACACCATCATCAACGACGGCCGCAACTACCTCCTGGCGACGGAGAACCGGTACGACGTCATCCTCTCTGACTCGATCCACCCCGTGTACGCCGGGAACAGCACCCTCTACACGCTGGAGTACTTCCGGCTGTGCCGGGAACACCTGGAGCCCGGCGGGGTGGTCTCCATGTGGCTGCCGCTGTACTCGCTCTCGAGGGACAGCTACCTGCGGATCCTCTCCGCGTTCCACCGGGTGTTCCCACGGACCGTGGTCTGGTACGACATCGGGGTGCTCAACGAGTTCACTATCGTGACGGGGATGGTGGAGCCGGGACCGGTGTCCCTGCGGTGGCGGGCGCTCGGTGACCCGCGACTCCTGGAGTCGCTCCGTATCGCACGAATCCAGGGCGCTGCCGATCTCGAGGCCCGCCTGCTGCTCGACCCGGTGCGGGTTGCCCTGACCTGCCGCGACGTCCCGCCTCACGTGGACGACCTGCCCGTGGTCGAGTACCGCTCCGGCCGGCTCCTCGACCGCGAGCGGTCATGGCTCGCCAACTTCCGGATGCTGGCGGCACGGCGCACACGACGCGATCCGTTCGCGGCCGCACCGGTCCCGTGGCCCGAGGCCGCCGCCCTTCGCGACCGGGCGCTGGAGGTCCACTTCCGTCAGCTCGGGGCGAGGATCCGAGCCTCCCGGTAGACAGCGACGAGCGCCTCGGCCACGCGGTCCCACGAGCAGGCTGCCACCCGAGCGCGGCCCGCGTCGCGGAGACGGCTCGCGAGCGCTTGATCGCTGACGATCCGGCGCACGGCCTCGGCCCACGCCGCCGGGGGGGCCGAGGCGGGGACGTAGAGTGCGGCGCCGCCCCCGGCCTCGGGGAGCGAGGAGCACGCCGTGACCACGGGGACCGCCCCGTGGGCCATCGCCTCGAGGACCGGCAGTCCGAACCCTTCCCACAGCGAGGGGAGCACGAGGACTTGCGCCGTCCCATACAGCCGCGCCAACGCCCCGTCGTCCACCGTTCCCGCCACACGGACCCGTTCCGGGCACCGCTCGGCAGCCTCACGGATCGCAGGGTGCCCCGACGCGCCACCGGCCACCACGAGGGGCGGCAGGTCCCGCGCCCGGGACCCGCACCACAGACGGGCGAGCAGGTCCACGCGCTTGTGGGGATCCGGGCCACCCACGTAAAGGACGTGATCCCGGCGTTCGGCCGGCTCTCCCCCGGTGGGCGCCGCCACGCCGTTGGGGACGACGCGGACCCGGTCCGGCGGGATGCCGAGGCAGTGCACCGCGTCGTGGGCCGTGGACCTGGAGACGGCATGGACCAGCGTCGCCCGCCGGTACGTCTCCAGCCGCTGGACCGCACGCCGCCGGACCCTCCCGCTGGGGATCGCGTCCGGATAACGGAGCGGGGTCACGTCGTGGAGCGTCGCCACCACCGGCAAGCCCAGCCCCGGCGGAACCCCCCAGGCGGGGAGGTGGAGGACATCGACCGGGTGGCGATCGAGCACCCGCCGCCACACCGGCCGGTCGAACAGGAACGCCCCCCGCGGCGGGTGAGGAACCCGGACGATCCGCTCCTGGAGACCTTCGAGTGACGGGCCGAGCGGCGCGCCCCGCGGGACGAAGACCACGAGGTCAACGTCGGAGCGACCCGCGAAGGCGCACACGTGCTCCCGCGCGACCCGGCCAAGACCGCGGTCCGGATCGAGCACCGCCGCGCGGGCGTCGTAGCCGACCGTCAGCACCATGTCTCAGCATACCGCGCTCCATGACACACCGGTGGTCCCCACCATCCTCACCCGTCACTCCGGGTCTCGACCCGGCATACCCTACGGCCTGACCGTCAGCCCGCCGCCAGCCAGTCCAGGAAGACGTCGGCCCGGCGCAGGTTGAGGATCCGCTCCGCCGGGACCCCCGCGCGGACTGCGATGGCCAGGGCGTACCGGTCGTACTCCAGGTGCGGCACGGCGTGGGCGTCCGACGCCAGCAGCAGGTCGCACCCGGCCTCGACGGCCAGCCGAGCCAGCTCCCAGTCCAGGTCCTGCCGCCGCGGGAACCCGTTGATCTCCACGGCGACCCCAGCCTCCGCGCACGCCGCAAACACCCGCTCCCACCGCGCCCGGATCCCCGGCCGGTGCTGGAAGAGCCGGCCTCGCGGGTGTGCCAGCACATGCACGCCCGGCGACGTGACGGCACGGAGCAGCCGCGCCGTCTGGTCCCGCTCCGGCCCGAGCTCGCGGTGGACAGCCGCGACCACCACGTCCAGGGCGTCCCGCTCCACTGCCGGCACGTCCACCGTGCCGTCCTCCAGGATCTCCACCTCGAGCCCCTGGATCAGCAGCAGCTCGTCGCCGTACCGGTCGTTCCAGCGTCGCAGCCGCCGCCGCTGGAGCCGGACTCCCTCGGCGTCGAGCCCCGAGGCTACCTCGAGGCCCCGGGAGTGGTCCGCGACCACGGCCCAGAAGGCCCCGCGCCGGTGGCACGCCCGGGCCATGGTCTCCAGCGTCGCGTGACCGTCGGAATCCCGCGTGTGCCAGTGGAACGCGCCGCGGAGCAGCCCGGGGCGGAGCGGTTCCGGGGCGCCGGCCAGCACACCGTCCACCTCCGCCCGGCTGAGGAACCGTTCCCTGGCCGGCCGCCGGCGCCGGGCCGAACCACCGGCCAGCCGCTCCACCGCGGCGGCCAGCGCCCCCTCTCCGGGACACGCCAGCAGCTGGCCCAGCAGCGGTTCGAGCCAGGGCGGCGCCTCGGCGAGAACGCGCCGCCGGACCGGCCCCGGCGCGTCCATGGCCGAATACCCCGCCCTGAGCAACGCCAGCCTTCGCTCGCCGGGCGGCTCCCGGTCCGCCAGGCGGAACAGCGCCTCGGCCAGCGCGGCGTTACTCGGTGGCGCCGTCCGGGCCACCGTCCTCCTCCGCGAGCACGAACTCCCACCCGCAGTTGCGCCCCTCGGGAGCGTCGGGCGGACAGTGGAGGCAGGTGGTCCGGATCCTGGGGTCGACGGTGCGGGCGAAGGTGGAGAACTCGACGATCCCCACGCTCTTGCACGGGAAGTCGGGGAGCCCCTTCCGCCGGCGCGTCTCCTGGACGCGGCAGGTGTCCATGAAGAACCGCAGGCGCGAGCGGTCCTCGGACCACTCCACGTGCTGCTCGTTGATCGCCGCGTACATCCGGAGCTCCAGCGCCCTCTCCAGCGCCTCGAGCCCCCCGCTATCGGGGATCCCGAACGTCCGCTTAATCCGGGCGGCCTCTACCGCGGCGAACCGCGCCCAGGAGGCGGTGTCCAACTCGATGGCGGTCTCCATCCCGTACCGCTCCTCGGCTGCCAGGAACCAGCACCCGTCGTGGGCCAGCCAGTTCTTCGCGAACATCTCCACGGCCCGGAGCAGCTCCTCCCGCGACATCCCCTCGAACGCGTTCATCGGCACCTCCCCCGCGGGATCGTACACCAGCCGCCAGGGGACGGCCCCCCGTGCGGGGGGCGGTCACTGGGCCACGGGCATGACGTAGGTCGGGTCGCCGGTCCGGTCGTCCACCACCGAGGCGTAGCAGGTCCAGTGGTCGGGGTTGCCGGACTCCAGCCGGACCACGATCCATGCGTTCTCCACCGACACGCCGCCGAGGCCCATGTCCGTGAAGACGTCGTTGACCTGGCGGAAGGCGGCACCCGTCGTGTACGACCGGGTCGCCAGCACACTGCCCGAGGGTGACACGATGGAGACGCCGTAGCGCACCTGGCCCGCACTCGTCTGGACGAGCCCGAGGTTGGTGTGGAACCGGCCGGACACCGAATGGACCAGCGGCAGGGCGTACGACGCCGGCGGCGAACCGGCGAGCGGGATCGCCGGGATCCCCTGGCCGAACGTCGCCCCGTCCGTGCCGAGGTTGTAGGTCCGGGTCGTCACCACGATCCCCGGTCCGTCCGCCTCAACCAGGAGCAGGCCGCTGGTGGGGTTCATGGGCAGGAGCGGATCGTCCAGGTACAGCATCCTCGAGGGGCCGAGGGTAACCGGTTCCGCCAGCACCGTCCCGGGCCACGACTGGCCGCCGGCGACGTAGTGGACGGTGACCGACCGGTCCGACGATCCGCTGTTGACCACGGCGAGCTCCGTCTTCCAGTTGGACGTCCCGTACCCCGGCGCCGAGGCTGCGGCGGGGACGAGCCAGCGGGTCGCGCCGCCACCGCCCGCCCCAACGGTCAGCACGGCCGTGCAGACGTTGTTGGTCTCGTTGGTCTCCGGAACCGTGCCGGATGAGTCCACCGCCGTCCCGATGAAGTACCGGCCGTCCGGGAGACTCGCGGGCAGGACCAGGTCCATGGAGTCGGTGGAGTCGTACCCCGCCGGCCACCCTCCGCCGTCCATTGTGGCGAGGGGAGTGTCCCCAGCGTCGAACACGGCGTCGGTGGAGAGAAACGCCTCCCAGACGAACGCCGGGGCAGCCGTCGCCCCCTGGTTCCTCCAGCGGAAGCTCAGCCGGACGGTGTCCCCGGCGTTCGCATGGTCGGGGGAGACCGAGCACTCCGTTGCCGTCAGGTCGGGAAGGGAGGATGTGGCGAGGACCGTCAGCGGTGCCGCGACGGCGTTGTTTCCCTCCTCCGTCTCGGCTACGAGGTTCCCGTCGTCGACGGCGACCCCCAGCCAGTAACTCCCCTGGGCGACGTCCGCGGGGATCGTCACCCGCTGGCCCCACATGGCATCGCCGAACGTGTCGCCACCCGAGAGGGATCCGCTCTCCTGGAAGGTCGCGATCCGGCGGTCCGACCCGTCGATGGTCGCGTCGGTGGAGAGGTAGACGCCGGTGGAGAACGCCGTTCCCACCGCCCCGCTCCCCCCGACGTGAGCCGAGTACCGGAGATCGAGCGCGCCGCCGGCCGCGACGGTGGACGGTGCGGGATCGGCGGAGTCCGCGACGAGGTCGATCCCGGATCCCGAGTCGTAGTACAGCGTGATGGACCACTCATCGACGTACGCCGTCTCCACGGCGTACCGGTTGCATCCGCCGATGATGTAGTCGGTGTTCACCCGGCTCCCGTCGTACCGGTGCAAGTGGACGTCGACCTGATGGTAGACCGTGTCGCCGGACGAGGTGCCTCCGTACAGGTCGATGGGGTCCGACCAGGCCATTCCCGGCGCGTCCCTGTGCCACATGGCCGCCAGAAACCGCGAGATGTCGACCGAGTGGTAGACGGTCCACTCGTCCTCGAACTCCGTGACCACCGCATCAGCCGGGGCCGTGGTGATGCTGATCGACGTTCCGTAGTACACGCCGTCACTGCACAGGTGGTCGGAGAAATCACCGTTCCAACCGTTGCTCCCCGTGACCGAATCCTTGTACGGCGGAACAGCAGCAGAGCGCACCGAGGCGTGGATCGCCGACCTTGCCTCCTCCGCCTGGCGCAGCACCGCCTCAAGAGCCGGGTCGCTCTCACCGATCCGCCACCACCCCTCGTGGCCCTTCTCCAGCGTCGGAAACCGGGCCGCCGCCTCGGGGTCGAGCCGGACGGCGACGCACCGCTCCACGACACCCGCAGACGCCGGACCGATCCCGATCGCACCCGAGGGATCCCTTCGGATCGAGCGGTTCGCTTGGAGCTCCCGGTCCGGCCGCGATCCCTGCCGGCGGACCGTGATCCGAGACCTCGCTCCGGGGAAAAGCCCCGACAGGTCGAGAACCAGCCCGACATCGCCCGCCACGGGGACACGCGCCCTCCACACGGCGCCTTCCTTCCGCCACCACAGGTCGGCCCCGCCGGGGGCCTCCGCCCCGGCCGGCAGAAGGAGCTCCACGGTGTCCCCCGCCTCGAGCTCCGGCAGCCGCACGATCACGGCGTCCGCCGAGGTCACGCTCCCGACCTCCGGCGCCACGGGCCTCCTGACGGCGGACGCCGCCGGCAGGACGGTCGCCACAACGAACGACAACACGACGAGACGAACGGTCCAGCGGTGCGCGATCATCGACATTGTCCCCCTTCCACGGGCTGTGACTCCCCGACTATGCCCCACCCCGCCTCCCGGCCGCAACCCCGGCGGCGGCGAAACCCGGCCGGAAACGGAAAACCCGCCGGCGGGACAGCGACCCCACCTCCTGCGCGACGGAGGCGAGCGAAGCGGCCCGCCGGAACCCCCCGGCAGGCGAGCGAAGCGACGCCGCTCCTCACCGCCGGGGACAGACGAAGAATCAAACAGCGTCCCTTCCCCCGAGACGGGCAACGCGAGACTCGGCGTCGGCCCCCGAGAAGGCCAGGAAACAGACAGTGTCCCCTTCCCCCAAGGCGAGCGAAGCGACGCCGTCCCCCGTCCCCCCCGCCCTCGGAAGATCCGGGGAGGCGGGGCGGGTTCGTCGCGAGGGGTCCGAGACGGGGTGAGCCGTGGATGCACGCGCCGGGTGAGCGAGCGAGGCGTAGCCCGGCTACGCCGCAGCGAGCGAGCCCAAGCGGGCGCCGCGGATCGCCCCGTATCGGACCCCGCAGCAGAACCCGCCCCGCCTCCCCGGATCAATAGCGATCGAGGTACCGCTCGCGCTCCCACGGGTGGATCACCTGGATGTACTCCGCCCACTCCTTCCGCTTGTTGTAGAGGAAGTGCTGGAAGATGTGCTCGCCGAGCGCCTCGCGCAGCACGGCGTCCCGCTCCAGGAAATCCAGCGCCTCCGCGAGGTTGGCCGGGAGCTGCCGGATCCTCAGGCGGCGCTTCTCACGCTCGCTCATGGTGAAGATGTTCTTGTTCACCGGCTCGCCGCAGTCCATGCCGGCCTCGATCCCGTCGAGGCCGGAGGCCATCATGACGGCCAGCGCCAGGTACGGGTTGCACGACGGGTCCGGGACGCGGACCTCGCACCGGGTCCCCTCGCCGCGCCGGGCCGGGACCCGGATCATCGGCGAGCGGTTCTTCTCGGACCAGGCGACGTTGACCGGCGCCTCGAAGCCGGGAACGAGCCGCTTGTACGAGTTGACGAGCGGGTTCGTGACGGCGACGAACGCCCGGGCGTGGGTCAGCAGGCCCCCGATGTAGTTGCGGGCGACCTTCGAGAGCTCCCATTCGCCGTCGGGGTCCCAGAACGCGTTCTCGCCGTCCAGGGTGAACAGCGACTGGTGGGTGTGCATCCCCGAGCCGTTCATCCCCGCCAGCGGCTTGGGCATGAAGGTGGCGTGGAGCCCGTGCATCAGCGCGACCTTCTTGACCACGAACCGGAACGTGACGATGTTGTCCGCCGTGGTCACGGCGTCGGCGTACTTGAAATCGATCTCGTGCTGGCCCGGCGCCACCTCGTGGTGCGCCGCCTCCACCTCGTACCCCATCGCCTCGAGCACCAGCGTGATGTCCCGCCGCGCTTCCTCGCCCTGGTCCCGCGGGCTGAGGTCGAAGTACCCGCCCGTGTCGTGGGTCTGGGGGATGGGCTCCCCCTCGCCGTTGCGCTGGAACAGGAAGAACTCGGCCTCCGGCCCGGCCATCATCCGGTACCCCATGGAACGGGCCCGCTCCACCACCCGCTTGAGCGCGGTCCGTGGGCAGCCCGGGAACGGCGTCCCGTCCGGGTTGGCGATGTCGCAGATCAGCCGCCCCACCCGGCCGTGCTCGGTCTCCCAAGGGAAGACGCCGAAGGTGTCGAGGTCGGGCACGAGCAGCATGTCCGACTCCTCGATCCGTGTGAACCCCTCGATGGACGAGCCATCGAACATGATCTGTCCGTCCAGCGCCTTCTCGAACTGGCTCCGGGGCACCTCGACGTTCTTGATGATCCCGTCGATGTCCGTGAACTGCAGCCTGAGGAAATGGACCCGCTCCTCCTTGCAGCGGGCCAGGATGTCTGGGATGCGATGGGGCATGTGCAACCTCCTTCGTGCTCGATGCGCACGTTATAGGGGTGCAATCTGCCGCTGTCAAGCCCCAAACGATACTTTCATGGCCTCAATCGTGCAGAATGTCGCACACTCAACGATCACTGCACCATCCTGCCGTTCGTTCCCGGGAGCCGGATCCAACCACGAGCCGGCCACTCCCCGCACCGGCAGCCCGGCGCTCAAACCGGACATCACCGAGGATCCTGACCGACCCCGGTGAAGATCGGGACTGTCCCCAGACGCATCACGACACAAGGAGTGTCCCTTTTCAAGCAACGCACCCCCGCCCGATGCCCCCCTCACCCGCTCACCCAGGGACCAGCAAAGCGATGTCCCGGCTCACGTCCCAGAACACCCCAGCCCCTGGCGCCGAGGAGCTCGGCGTGGAGCTCGACGAGCACATCGCCTTCGTCCGTGACGCCATGGCGGGGATCGCCGCCAAGCTCGAGCTGCCGCCGGCGGAGTGACGCCCGTCCCCCGCGGCGCGGGTGATCCAGACCACGGCGGCGACCGCCGGGCCGTGGCATACTCGTTCCATCACACTTGGTGGAGGACGGACCATGACCGGACGGATGGCGGCGTTCGTGCTGGCGGTGGCGACGGCGGCCCCGGGGGCCGCCCAGGTGCTGTGGATCCCCGCGGCGGCCCACGTCGGGGGGTACGCAGGGACGAACTGGCGGACCGACGTCGAGCTCAGGAACCCCGGCGGCGCGCCGGCCCGGGTCCGCATCGAGGCGTTCGCCCGCAGCGCCTCCGGGGCCGACCCCGTGGAGACCTCCGTCACGGTGCCCGCCAACGCGGCTGTGCGGCTGCCCGACATCCTGGCCTCACGGTTCGGGATGGACGGCGTGGCCGCGCTCCGGCTGACGCCGCTGGACGGGGCGGTCCTCGCGACGAGCCGTACCTACAACGAGACGCCCGACGGGACGTACGGCCAGTTCGTCCCCGCCGTGCCGGAGACCGCCGCGTTCGGCCCCGGGGAGACGGCTGAGCTGATCGGCCTCTCCCAGTCGGCGTCCGGCGATGAGGGGTACCGGACGAACCTCGGCATCGTGGAGACCTCCGGGTGCGGCACGGTGGTGACGGTTGCGCTCCACGACGCCTCCGGGACCGAAACCGGCCGGTTCGACCAGGCGCTGGGCCCGTACGGCTCGGTGCAGATCGACCGGGTGTTCCGGCGGGGCTCGCCGGGGGCCGTGGAGGACGGGTTCATCACGGTGACCGTGGGGACCGACTGCGGCGCCGTGGTGCCGTACGCCTCGGTGGTGGACAACCGGACCGGCGACGCGATCCTGGTCCCGGCCCAGCCGCGCCCCGCCACGGCCGGGGCGATCGTCGCGGACCACGAAGCCGCGGACGCTTTCGACGCCATCCCCGCGGACCGGTTCGACGCCATCCGGGAGCGGTTCGGGCGGATCCTGTACGGCCACACATCCCACGGCAGCCAGATCGTCACGGGCCTCGGGATGCTCGAGGCCGAGGACGGCGAGACCTGGGCCATGCCCTCCATCGACGAGATCTCCGCCGACCTCGGCCACCAGGGCGACCTCGGGTGGGTCGACATCACCCGGGACCGGCTCGGCACCGACGGCGCGGGGTACGGCATGGTGGTCTGGTCGTGGTGCGGCGGCATGTCGGACAACACCCCGGAGGGGGTCCAGGCGTACCTGGACGCCATGGCCGCGCTGGAGGCCGACTACCCGGGGATCGTCTTCGTGTACATGACGGGCCACCTGGACGGGACCGGCCCGGAGGGGACGCTTCGCCGCAACAACGACCAGGTGCGCGACTGGTGCCGGGAGCGCGGCCGGGTCCTGTTCGACTTCGCCGACATCGAGCGGTGGGACCCCGACGGCGTGGAGCACCCGTGGGACTCGGACGCCTGCGAGTGGTGCGCCGACTGGTGCGCCGGCCACGACTGCCCCGACTGCGGCTCCTGCGCCCACTCCCACTGTTTCAACTGCTGGCGCAAGGGCCGGGCGTTCTGGTGGCTGCTCGACCGCGCCGCGGCGTCCCGCCCGCGCTGACAGGCCCGCCGCTGGGAGCGATGGCCCTCCCGGCCAACTCATCACAAAAATGGGACACTCCCTTACTATCTGAGACTCCGTCGCGATGGAGGCGGGGTGTCCTCCGCAGAGAGAAGGGGACACTCCCTTTTACTTTGAGACGGCGTCGCGACAGGCTGCGCGGCGTCTCCCGGCAAGCGTGGACACGGAGGGCTGCCGACGCGGTGTCCCGGCGCCGGGGGCCGGGGTGGTTCCGGGACGCGGTCTCAGCCGGGGAACGACTCCAGCACCCCGAGGACGCGGTCGATGTCGGCGGGGGTGTGGGCGGCGTTGACCTGGAACCGGATCGTCTCGTCGCCCTTCGGCACCACGGGGAAGGTCAGCCCCACCACGAGCACGCCGTCGTCGAAGAAGTACCGGACGAGCGCGCGGGTGCGCGCCGTGTCCCGGACGAGGAGCGGCACCACGGGGTGCGGGCCGGGAATCGACTCCCACCCGAGCTCCGTGATCCCCTCGCGGAACCGGCGGGTGCGGTCCAGGAGGTTGGCCAGGCGCTCCCGGCCCTCCTCGCCGTCCGTCAGGTCCACGGCCACCTTCGCCGCCGCGGCGTCGGCCACCGAGAGCGGGTTGGTGTAGATGTAGGTGTCGGCCTTCTGGCGGATCGCCTCCACAACGGCCTCACTGGCCGCCACGAACCCGCCGTTGACGCCGAACGCCTTGCCGAAGGTACCCACGACGATGTCGGCCCGCGCGCCGGTGTGCTCCTCGGTGCCGCGCCCCGTGGCGCCGTAGGCGCCGATCCCGTGGCTGTCGTCCACCACCGTGACGAGCCCCTCGGGCCAACGGTCGCGGTACGGCGCGCAGGCGGCGTCGATCGCGGCCAGCGGCGCGTTGTCGCCGCGCATGGAGAAGATCCCGTCGAAGATGACGATCACGCGATCGATCCCCTCGGGCACGCCCTCGAGGCACTGCTTCAGGTCGTCCACGTCGTTGTGGCGGAAGATCGCCTTGTTCTCCCGCGGCACGGCGGCGATCCGCATGGCGCGGATGATCGAGTTGTGGTTGAGCTCGTCGCCGATCCAGAACGTCTGCTTCGACGAGATCGCCAGCGCCAGGCCGAGGTTGGCCGTGTACGCCGAGTTGAAGATCCGGGCGGCGGGGCGCCCCATGAACGCGGCGATCCGCTCCTCGAGCTCGACGTGGTGGACGAAGGTGCCATCGATGAACCGCACGGCGCCGGGACCGACGCCGAAGTCGCGGGTGGCGCGGTCCGCCGCCTCGATCAGCGCCGGGTGGTTCGAGAGCGACAGGTACGAGTTGGAGTTCATCCGAATGAACTCCCGGTCCACCCCGCGGAGCCGGTACCGCGGTCCCCGCTCGCCCTCCGGCGGCAGGTAGCCGGTGATTACCCGTTCGGGCGCCTTGGCCCGGCCCTCGGCCTCCAGTGCCTCCACCTCGCGAAGCAGTGCGGCATCGAGTCTCTCGAGCGTCACGGTGCACCTCCCTTGGACGGGGGAAAGGGTACCACTGCCGAGGAGGCACCCGTTCAGCCCTCCGGCTGGATGACCTCCCGGCCGCCCATGTGCGGGCGCAGTGCCTCGGGGATCACCACGCTGCCGTCGGGCTGCTGGTAGTTCTCGAGCAACGCCACCAGGGTGCGGCCGACGGCCAGGCCGGAGCCGTTGAGGGTGTGGAGGTGGCGCGGCTTGCCGCTCTCGCCGCGGTACCGGAGGTTGGCGCGGCGGGCCTGGAAGTCGGTGAAGCAGGAGCAGGAGGAGATCTCGCGGTACCGGCCCTGGCCGGGCAGCCACACCTCGAGGTCGTACGTCTTGGCCGCGGAGAACCCCACGTCGCCGGAGCAGAGCGTGACCACGCGGTACGGCAGCCCCAGCGCCTGGAGCACGGCCTCCGCATGACCGGTCAGCTCCTCCAGGGCGTCCCAGGAGCGTTCGGGCTCCACGAGCTGGACGAGCTCGACCTTGTGGAACTGGTGCTGCCGGATCAGGCCCCGGACGTCCTTCCCGTAGGAGCCGGCCTCGGCCCTGAAGCACGGCGTGAACGCACAGTACCGGACGGGGAGGGCGTCGGCGGGCAGCACCTCGTCCCGGTGGAGGTTCGTCACGGGCACCTCGGCCGTGGGCACGAGGTACAGGTCGTGGCCCTCCACGTGGAACAGGTCGTCGGCGAACTTGGGCAGCTGCCCGGTCCCCGTCAGGCTGGCCGCGTTGACCAGGTACGGCGGGAGGATCTCCGTGTAGCCGTGGTGTTCCACGTGCAGGTCGAGCATGAACCGGACGAGGGCTCGCTCCAGCGCGGCCCCGGCTCCCCGGAGCACGGCGAACCGCGCCCCGGCCACCTTCGCCGCGCGTTCGAAGTCCAGGATTCCCAGCGCCGGCCCCAGGTCCCAGTGGGCCTTCGGCTCGAAGGCGAACGCCGGGGGCTCGCCCCACCGGCGCTCCTCGCGGTTGGCGGACTCGTCGGGGCCGTCGGGCACCGTCTCGTGGAGCATGTTCGGCAACGTCAGCTCGAGCCGCGCCACCTCGGCGTCGAGCTCCCGGTCCCGGGCCTCGAGCGCCTTGATCTGCTCCCCAAGCTCGGCCATCCGGACCTTGGCCGCCTCGGCCTCCTCGCGCCGGCCCTCCCGGAACAGCTGGCCGATCGCCTTGGACCCGGCGTTGCGCTCGGCCTTGAGCTCGTCGAGCTCGCTCCGGACGCGGCGCCAGGCCGCGTCGGCCTCGAGCAGCCGGTCGAGCGGTGCCTCGGTCCGCCGGGCCGCCAGGTTGGCCCGCACGGCGTCGGGGTCGTTGCGCCACAGCGATCTCGGCAGCATCTCAGCCCTCCTTCCCCGCGGGGCGAACGCCGAGCTCGGCGAGCTGGTCCGGGTCCACGTCCGCCGGTGCGCCGGTCAGCAGACAGGAGCCGGAGGTCGTCTTGGGGAAGGCGATGACGTCCCGGATCGAGTCACGGCCCGCCATCAGCATGACGATCCGGTCGAGGCCCAGGGCGATCCCGCCGTGGGGCGGCACGCCGTACCGGAACGCCTCGAGCAGGAACCCGAACCGGGCCCTCGCCTCCTCCTCGCCGATCCCCAGGGCGGCGAACATCCGCCGCTGGACCTCGGCCGAGTGGATCCGGATCGATCCTCCGCCGAGCTCCGAGCCGTCCATCACCACGTCGTACGCGCGGGCGCGGACGGCGCCGGGATCGGTCTCCAGGCGGACCACGTCCCCGGGGCGCGGCGCGGTGAACGGGTGGTGCATGGCGTAGAACCGGCCGTCCTCCTCGTTCCACTCGAGCAGCGGGAAGTCCGTGACCCACAGGAAGTCGTGGCGTCCCTCGGGGATCAGGTCCCGCTCCCGGGCAATGTGGAGGCGGAGGGCGCCCAGGGCGGCGTGGACCACCTTCCCGGCACCCGCGACGATCAGGAGGAGATCGCCCTCGCCGGCGCCCGCGGCGTCGAGGAACCGCAGCACGCCGTCTTCCCCGAGCGCCTTGCGGGCCGGGGAGGCCACGCTGTCCGCCGTCCGCTTCATCCACAGCACCCCTGCGGCGCCGTGGGGGCGGACCACCTCGTTGAGGCCGTCGAGCTGCTTGCGCGACAGTGCCGCGCCGCCGGGCAGGACGATCCCCTTGACGCGGCCTTCGGCGGCGGCGGCCTCGAGTACCCGGAACCCGCAGCCGGGGGCCAGGTGGCCCAGCTCCACGAGCTCCAGGCCGAACCGGGTGTCCGGCCGGTCCGAGCCATACCGCTCCATCGCCTCGTCGTAGGTCATCCTGGGGAACCGCTCCGGGGGCTCGATCCCCGCCAGCGGGAAGATCCGGGCGAACAGCCCCTCGATCAGCCCGAAGACGTCCTCCTCCTCGATGAACGAGGCCTCCACGTCGATCTGGGTGAACTCGGGCTGGCGGTCGGCCCGGAGGTCCTCGTCGCGGAAGCAGCGGGCGATCTGGACGTACCGGCCGATCCCGGCCACCTGGAGGAGCTGCTTGAACAGCTGGGGCGACTGGGGCAGGGCGTACCACGAACCCCGGTGGATCCGGGAGGGCACCAGGAAGTCCCGGGCCCCCTCTGGAGTGGAGCGGGTCAGGATCGGCGTCTCCACCTCGACGAACCCCATCTCGTCGAAGTAGCGGCGCGCCTCCATCACCAGCCGGTGGCGCAGGAGCAGGTTCGCCGTCATCTCCGGACGGCGGAGGTCCAGATACCGGTGGGTTAGGCGCAGCTCCTCGGAGGCGTTGGTCCCGTCCTCCACCTGGAACGGCGGCGTCTCCGACTCGGTCAGGAGCTCCATCGCCGTCACCCGCACCTCGATCTCCCCGGTAGGCAGGTCGGGGTTCGTCTGCCCCTCGGCCCGCGGCCGGACCGTGCCCTCGATCCGGACCACGTCCTCCGGCGACAGCCGCTCGCCCTCGGCCAGCATCTCGCTCTCGAAGACGAGCTGCACGATCCCCGTCCGGTCCCGGAGGTCCGCGAACACGAGCCCCCCGAGGTCCCGCCGCCGCCGGATCCACCCGGCGAGCTCCACCGTCTCGCCCACGTTCTCCGCCCGCAGGCTCCCGCACCACGGACGCTCCCACGCCGATCGTCTCATCC
The DNA here is from genome assembly GCA_027067575.1 of Thermoanaerobaculia bacterium. Taxonomy (GTDB): domain Bacteria; phylum Acidobacteriota; class Thermoanaerobaculia; order Thermoanaerobaculales; family Sulfomarinibacteraceae; genus JAMOVQ01. Next base: position 30,112 of record JAMOVQ010000142.1, read on the forward strand.
GACCCTCCACGCCCCCTCCGGGGCACACGGAGAGTACCGGGAACCACCCCCTCCGTAAACCCGTACCGCCCGGACCCTCCCGCAGCGCCAGCTCTCTCCATCCGTTCCCCGCGCCCACACGGGCCCGGTCGAGATGAAGAGTGTCCCTGCTCCCGTTCGGACGAAACGAGGTCGCCCCACCTGATACCCCACTCACCCACCAACCCAGGGACGAGCGAAGCGATGTCCCGACTGGCGCCTCAGAGAACCACCGACCTTCACAATCGGGAGTGTCCCCAACCCGACCGACCCCCCAGCCGAAACGAGCCCCCCCGCCTGGTACCCCGCTCCCCCACCCGCCCAGGGACGAGCGAAGCGATGTTCCGACTGGCGTCTCGGAGAACAAGGTCCATCACGATCGGGACTGTCCCCACAACGGAGCCCTCCGCCATCCAGCGATCGAGCGCCCCACGAGGAACGGGCCGGCGTGGGGGTGGGGGCGGTCCGGGGACGGAGGCGAGGGCAAGCCCCGGGCCGGCCGCCGGTTCGCCTCCAGGGGAGTGTCCCCTCGGGGTTCCCCGCGCGGGCCGTGGGTCAGGAGCGGGAGGTGCGGGAGGCGACCTGGAGGCGGGTGACGGCGAGCTGGAGGCGGGCGCGCATCCGGTCGAGCTCGGCGGCGTCGGCCGTCTTCAGCGCTTCCTCCATCTCCCGGCGCTCCCGTTCGGCGGCCTCCACGTCGATCTCGCCCGGCGCCTCCGCGCCCTCGGCGAGCACGGTGACGCGGTCGGGCATGATCTCCGCGAATCCACCGCGGATCGCCAGGTACGCCTCGGCTCGGTCGCGTCGGTACATCAGCTCGCCGATCCCAAGTTTCGTCAGGAGCGGCGTATGCCCGGGGAGCACGCCCAGCGCACCAAGGACGCCCGGCAGCTCCACGAAATCCGCGTCCACCGACAGCACCAGACGGGTCCGCGTCACGACATCGAGATGGACCGTCTCGGCCATCACTCCTCCGACCGCAGCTTCTCGGCCTTCTCGATCGCCTCCTCGATGGTGCCGACGTAGAGGAACGCCTGCTCCGGCAGGTCGTCGAGCTCGCCGTCCACGAGCATCCGGAACCCCTTGACCGTGTCTTCGACCTTGACGTACCGGCCCTCGAACCCGGTGAACTGCTCGGCGACGAAGAACGGCTGGGAGAAGAACCGCTGGATCTTCCGGGCCCGGGCCACGACGAGCTTGTCCTCGTCGGAGAGCTCGTCGATGCCGAGGATGGCGATGATGTCCTGCAGGTCCTTGTACCGCTGGAGGATCCGCTGCACCTCGCGGGCCACGCGGTAGTGCTCCTCGCCGACGATCCCCGGGTCGAGGATCCGGGAGGTGGAGGCCAACGGGTCCACCGCCGGGTAGATGCCCAGCTCGGCGATCTGCCGCGAGAGCACGGTGGTGGCGTCCAGGTGGGCGAAGGTCGTCGCCGGCGCCGGGTCGGTCAGGTCGTCCGCCGGGACGTAGACGGCCTGCACGGAGGTGATCGACCCCTTCTTGGTCGAGGTGATCCGCTCCTCGAGCTCGCCGACCTCGGTGGCCAGGTTTGGCTGGTACCCCACCGCCGAGGGCATCCGGCCGAGCAGCGCCGACACCTCGGAGCCCGCCTGGACGAACCGGAAGATGTTGTCGATGAACAGGAGGACGTCCTGCCCCTCGTTGTCGCGGAAGTACTCCGCCACGGTCAGGCCGGTCAGGCCGACCCGGAGCCGCGCCCCGGGTGGCTCGGTCATCTGGCCGTAGATCAGCGCAGCCTTGGACTTCTCCCAGTTGTCGGGATCGATGACGCCGGCCTCCTGCATCTCGAGCCAGAGGTCGTTCCCCTCACGGGTGCGCTCGCCCACACCAGCGAATACCGAGAAGCCACCGTGCTGGAGCGCCACGTTGTTGATCAGCTCCATGATGAGCACGGTCTTGCCCACGCCGGCGCCGCCGAACAGGCCGGTCTTGCCGCCCTTGGAGTACGGCTCGAGCAGGTCGATGACCTTGATGCCCGTCTCGAACATCTCGATCTCGGTGGACTGCTCGTCCAGGGCCGGCGCCGGCCGGTGGATCGGAAGCCGCTCCTCGGTCTGGACCGGCCCCTTCTCGTCCACGGGCTCGCCGAGGACGTTGAGCACCCGCCCCAGGGTGGCGCGCCCGACGGGTACCGAGATCGGCTGCCCGGTATCCACGGCGATCATCCCGCGGACCATGCCGTCGGTGGGCTCCAGCGCGACACACCGCGCCCGTCCCTCGCCCAGATGCTGGGCGACCTCGGCGGTGACGTCGATGGGCACCTCGCCCTTCTCGCCGTCGTCCTTGATGCGGATGGCGTTGAAGATCGAGGGCAGATGCCCCTCGGGGAACTCCACGTCCACGACGGGGCCGATGACCTGGATCACCCGTCCTTCCACGTGCCCGGTGGTCTCGCTCATGGTCTCTCCTTACGCCTCCGAGCCGAGCGCCTCGGCGCCGGCCACGATCTCCAGGATCTCCTTGGTGATGGCCGCCTGACGGGTCCGGTTGTAGACCAGCGTCAGATGGTCGATCATCTCGTCCGCGTTCTTGGTCGCCGCGTCCATGGCGGTCATCCGTGCGGCCTGCTCTGCCGCCGCGGAGTCGTACAGCGCACGCTGGGTCTGGATCGCCACGTGCCGCGGCAGAAGCTCCGAAAGCAGCGCCTCCGCCGAGGGCTCGTACAGGTAGTCGATGCCGCCGGCCTCGTCCTCCGCCTCCACTGCCGCGGGCGGCTCGATGGGCAGCAGCCGCTCGAGCACGATCTCGTGCCGGATGATGCTGAGGAACCGGTTGTACAGCAGGTACACCTCGTCCACCTGGCCGGAGTCGAACGCCGTGACGAACATCTCGGCCAGCCGCGGGCCATCCTCGGCGGTCAGCTGGGACATGGTTTCGCGCTCGGCGTGGACCACGTGCCAGTCCCGCTTCCCGAAGTGGTCTGCGGCCTTCTTGCCGATGGCGACGATCTCGACCCCGGGCCACCCCTTCTCGGAGAGCACGTGTTCCGCCTCCCGGAGGAGATTCGAGTTGAAGGCGCCGCACAGCCCCTTGTCGCCGGAGACCACCACGAGCCAGACGTTCCGGACCTCCCGCTCCTCGAGCAGCGGATGGGTGTGCTCCGTGCGCGCCGCCAGGTTCTGAAGGACGCGCTGCAGCGTGTCCGCGTACGGCCGGGCCGCGGTGATCCGCTCCTGGGCCCGGCGCAGCTTGGCCGCGGCGACCATCTTCATCGCCTTGGTGATCTGCTGGGTCCCCTTGACCGAGCGGATCCGCCGCTTGAGATCGCGGGCGTTAGCCAACGTTGGCCTCCGGGTTCTCCTTGAGGAACCGCTCCACCGCCCGCTCGCACGCCTCAGAGAGCGCCTCCTTCGTCGCGTCGTCGAGCTTTCCGGTCTCCACGATGGTCCTCAGCGTATCGGCCGCCTCGTCCTGGACGAACCGGTGGAGGAACAGCTCGAAGTTCCTGATATACGAGACTTTGAGCCTATCCAGGTACCCCTGGGTCCCGGCGAAGATCGAGACGATCTGAAGCTCCACAGGGAGCGGCTGATACTGTCCCTGCCGGAGGATTTCCATCAGCCGCTCGCCGCGGGCCAGCTGGTGCTGGGTCGCCTTGTCCAGGTCCGACCCGAACTGGGCGAACGCCGCGAGCTCGCGGTACTGGGCCAGATCGAGCCGCAGGGACCCGGCGATCTGCTTCATCGCCTTGATCTGGGCGTTGCCGCCCACACGGCTGACCGAGAGGCCGACGTTGACGGCAGGGCGCTGGCCCGCGTAGAACAGGTCGGACTCCAGGTAGATCTGGCCGTCGGTGATGGAGATGACGTTGGTGGGAATGTACGCCGAGACGTCGCCCATCTGGGTCTCGATGACGGGTAGCGCCGTCAGCGACCCGCCACCCAGGTCGTCGCGCAGCTTGGCCGCCCGCTCGAGCAGGCGGGAGTGCAGATAGAAGACGTCGCCGGGGTACGCCTCGCGACCCGGGGGCCGGCGCAGCAGCAGCGAGATCTCGCGGTACGCCTGGGCGTGCTTTGACAGGTCGTCGTAGAAGCAGACCGCGTGACCACCGTTGTAGAGGAAGTACTCGCCCATGGCGCACCCGGAGTACGGGGCGATGTACTGGAGCGGCGCAGGCTCGGAGGCCGTCGCCGAGACGACGATGGTGTGCTCCATCGCGCCGTACTTCTCCAGGGTCGCCACCACCTGGGCCACGGTGGACTTCTTCTGGCCGATGGCCACGTAGATGCAGACGTTCCCCGTGCCCTTCTGGTTGATGATGGCGTCGAGGATCACCGCGGTCTTGCCGGTCTGCCGGTCGCCGATGATCAGCTCCCGCTGGCCGCGGCCGATGGGGATCATGGCGTCGATCGCCTTGATCCCCGTCTGCATCGGCTCCTTGACGGGCTGGCGCGCCACCACACCGGGGGCGATCCGCTCCACGGGGTAGTGGTCCTCGGCCTCGATCGGGCCCTTGCCGTCGAGGGGGCGCCCCAGCGGGTCCACCACACGGCCCACGAGCGCCGGGCCGACTGGCACCTGGATGATCCGGCGGGTGCGGCGGACCTCGTCGCCCTCGCGGATCAGCTGGGACTCGCCCATGAGCACGCAGCCCACGTCGTCCTCCTCCAGGTTGAGCGCCAGGCCGTAGACGTCGTGGGGGAACTGGATCAGCTCGCCCGCCATGACGTCGTCGAGGCCGTAGACGCGGGCGATCCCGTCGCCCACGGAGATGACCGTCCCCACCTCGGCCATGTCGATGGCCGTCTCGGCCCCCTCGATCTGGCTCCGGATGATCTCGGCGATTTCACTGGCTTTGATCTGCATCGTCACCGTCCCTCAGTCGTCGCTCACTCGAGCCCGGCGGCCGTGCGGCGAAGCCGCTCCAGCTGTCCGAGCGCGGAACCGTCCACCACGCGCGAGCCCACCCGGGCGCGGAACCCGGCCAACAGCGCGTCGTTGGTCGAGAACGAGGCCACCACGGCGGCCCCGAACGCCTTGCTCAGCGTGTCCACGATCGTCCTTCGTGTCACATCGTCCACCGTGCCCGGAACCTCCACGGCCGCCCGGACACGCCCGAGCCTGCGGTCCACCAGCTCGGCGTACGCCTCGGCGATGGCGCCGAGGTGGCGGAGCCGGTACTGGCGCTGCACCACGAGCACGAACCGCCGCACCACGTCGTGGACCCCGGCCCGGTCGAGGATGGCCCCAAGCAGCGCCTCCTTGCGCTCCTGCGTGATCGCGGGCGTCACCATCATGCGGCCGAGCTCCGGCACGGCGCCGAACGCCCGCGCCAGCTCCAGGAGCTCGGCCTGGATCGGCTCCATGGCGTCCGGCTCGGTGTCGGCCACGAGCCCGAGCAACGCCTTGGCGTACGGCATGGCGGAGAACCGTCCCATCTCAGCTCCCTCCCTCGCCGCTGGAGGCCAGCGCGGCCAGGCTCCGCTCGAGGATCCGCTTCCGGTCCTCGTCGGTGGTCTCGCGCTCGAGCAGCTCCTTCGCCAGCTCCGCCGCAAGGGTCGCCGTGTCGGCCACGAGCTGCTGGCGGACCTCGGCCTGACGCCGGCCGATCTCCGAGGCGACCTTCTCCACGAACCGGGCGGCCTCCTCCTCGGCGAGCGCACGGATCCGCTCGGCTTCCTTGCGGCCGGCCACCTCGGCCTGTTCGCGCATCTCCTGGACCTCGCGCTCCACGGCCTCGAGCCGCTCGACGACCTGCTGCCGGAGCGACTCGGCCTCGGCGAGCTTCTTCCGGGCAGCCTCGAGCTCCTGCTGGATCCCCGCCCGCCGCTCTTCGAGGAACCGGGTGATGGGCCGCCCGACATACCGGGCGAGCAGGACCAGGAACACCACGAGGTTGAGTGTCAGCCACAGCGGCCGTGGAATCCCGAAGAACGTGGTGCTCTCCTCCGCCGCCAGCGCCACGGCCGGCGTCAGCGCAACGCCGATCGCCGCAATCCAGGCAACCCGTCTCACGACGCCACCTCCCGGCCCAGCACCCGCCCGGCCATCAGGGCGGCGAGCTTCCCCGCCTCGCGCCGGAGCGCCTCACGGGCCTGCTCGGCATCCTTCTCGAGCTCTGCCAGGGCGGCCTGGAGCCGTGCGTGGGCCTCGGCACGGGCCGCCTCGAGCCGCTTCTGTCGCTCCGCCTCCGCTTCGGCCCGCAGCGCCTCCCGCCGCTTTGCTGCCTCCCGGGCCGCCTGCTCCAGCTCCGCCTCGAGCCTCTGCGTGGCCGAGAGGTACTCCTCGTGCTTGCTCGACCACTGGGCCTCGGCGTCGTCGACCCGCTTCCTGCGGGCCTCCACCACGGCGGTGACCGGACGCAGGAGGAACCGGTTGACGATCCAGTACGCCACCCAGAAGCAGGCCATGATGTAGAGAAGGGAGTAGTCTGGAAAGATGCTCATCAGCTGCTCCGGAGCCCACCGCTCCCGTTTCGTTCAGGGCGACCGACGGTACCAGGGACGGCGGGCCGGGTCAAGATCCCGCCCCCTCCTCGCGCCGGGCCGAGGAGCCCTTCCGTCCCTCGCTCCCATCTCCGGTGCCGGGCGCCTTCCTCCCGGAACCCGCGGCAGCGCCCATGGTGACCTTGCCCTCGAAGAAGGCGCCGTCCTCCATGACGACGGTCGGGGCCGTGATGTCCGCCCAGACCTTCGCGCCGGCGTGGAGGACGACCCGGTCGCTGGCCACGATCGTTCCCTTGACCGTCCCGCCGATCAGGCACCGGCCGACGGAGATCGTTCCCTCGATGGAGCCCTGCTCGCCGACCAGCAGCTCCGCCTTGGAGGTGACGGTCCCCTCGAGGCGGCCGTCGAGCCGGAACGCGCTGGAGAACTCGAGCTCCCCGCGGATGGTGCAGCCGGGGTCGAGGAACCCGTTGAGGGTGTCACTGTTCTGGCGTGCCATCGGTACCTCCCATCAGCGCGTCGTAGACCCGTTGCAGCTCCTCGGTGGTGCCGCACGTGATGACGATCCGGCCGCCCCGCTTCCGGGTCTCGATCCGGACCCTGGCACCGAGCCGCAACGCCAGCCGGTCCTCGGCAGCACGGACGTTGGGGTCGGGGGCCGGACGCGACCGCCTCGGGCGGGGCCGCTCCGGCTCCCGCACCTCGGCCGCCCGCCGCTCGAGCTCCCGGACGCTCATCCCCGTGGCCGCGGCCCGTTCGGCCCACCGGACCCGCTCGTCCTCCGGCAGTGCCAGGATCGCCCGGGCGTGGCCGGCGGTCAGGCGGCCGTCCTCCACCATCGACTGGACGGCCTCCGGGAGCTTGAGAAGGCGCAGCGCGTTGGCCACGGTACTCCGGTCCACGCCGACCCGCGAGGCGATCTCGGCCTGGGTCAGCCCCAGCTCCGCGCGGAGCTGCTCGTACGCCCGGGCCTCCTCCAGCGGTGAGAGGTCCCGCCGCTGGAGGTTCTCCACCAGGGCGAGTTCGATCTCTTCCTGCCGGTCCAGCCGTTCGCGGATGACGACGGGGACGGCCTCGAGCCCCGCGAGCCGCGCCGCCCGGAGGCGCCGCTCCCCGGCGATCAGCACGTAGGCGCCATCCCCAGCCTCGGACACCAGGAGCGGCTGGAGGATCCCGTGGGTCCGGATCGACGCCGCCAGCTCCTCGAGGGCCGCCTCGTCGAACCGCGTCCTGGGCTGTCCAGGGTTCGGGCGGATCGACCCGACCGGGACGGTGGTCAGCCCGGACCGCGCCTTCGGCGTGTCGGGGATCAGGGCCTTGAGCCCGCGGCCGAGCGCCTGCTTACGCGCCACGGCGCAGCCTCCTGCCCCGCTCCAGCAGCTCCCGGCCCAGCGCCAGGTACGCCCGGGACCCCCGGCAGCGGAGATCGTAGGCGTGCACCGGCATCCCGTACGACGGAGCCTCCGCCAGGCGGACGTTGCGGGGGACCACGGTCTCGAACACCTGCTCACCGAACACCGACCGCACCTCCTCCACGACCTGCCGCGCCAGGTTCGTCCGCTCGTCGTACATGGTCAGCACCACGCCCTCGATCTCGAGCGACGGGTTGAGGTACCGGCGCACCTGCTCGATGGTCCCCATCAGGTCGGAGACGCCCTCCAGCGCAAAGTATTCGCACTGGATCGGCACGAGCACGGAGTCCGCCGCCGCCAGGGCGTTGACCGTCAGCAGGCCGAGGGACGGCGGGCAGTCGACGAAGATCCACTCGGGCCCGGAGAACCCCTCCAGGGCGTCCCGGAGCCGGAACTCCCGTCCCATCATGCCCACGAGCTCCACCTCGGCCCCGGCGAGGTCCGCCGTGGACGGTGCCAGGGAGAGGTGCGGGAACCGCGTCGGGACGGCGACGTCGGCCAGCCCGGCGTCCCCCCGGAGCAGGTCGTAGGTGGTCGGTCGGCCCGCCTCGACCTCCACCCCGGCCCCCGAGGTGCAGTTCGCCTGGGGGTCGAGGTCCACGAGGAGCGTCGGGCGCTCGAACGCCGCAAGGGCCGCGCCGAGGTTGACCACGGTAGTGGTCTTCCCGACGCCGCCCTTCTGGTTGGCCACGGCGACAGTACGTGGTTTCACGTGAAACATCGCTCCAAACGCGCCAGGAAACCCTCGTCCAGGGTCGGCAGCGGGGAGCTTACCACACGCCACCCCCCGGCCCGCCGCAGGCGATCGAGCTCGGCGCGCCCGACCCAGAGCAGGACCCGCCCGCCGGGCCCCAGCACGCCCCTGGCCCAGTCCAGGAGCGCATCGTGCCGGCCCAGTGCCCGGGCGGTGATCGCCGCGACGCCGTCCGGAACTTCGAGGTTCTCGAACCGCGACCGGGCGACCTGTGCGTCGAGTCCGAGCTCTCGGACCACGGTCCGGAGGAACGCCCACCGTTTCTGCCGCGGCTCCACCAGCAGCCCGCGCCACTCCGGCCGCGCCAGGAGGAGCGGCACCCCCGGCAGCCCCGCCCCGGACCCAACGTCCACCAGCAGCCCCAGCCCGTCCGGGAGGTGTGGCGCCCCGGCCAGCGCGTCGAGGAGGTGCCGCCGCACGAGCTCCTCCGCGGTCCGGTACCGGACGAGGTTGTGGACCCGCGCCCACCGCTCGAGCAGCGCCACGTACGCCTCGAGCCGGCCCGCCAGCGGCTCCGCCACCCCTGCCGCCGCCAGCGCCTCCCGGACGCCCGTCATGCGGCGCCCTCCCCCGCCCGGCCCACCGCCGCAGCGAGGATCGCCATGGCCGCCGGCGTCATCCCGGGGATGCGCTCGGCCTCACCCAGCGTCCGCGGCCGGTACCGCCGGAGCTGCTCCACGACCTCCCGGGACAGGCCGGGGACCCCCCGGGGGTCGAACCCCTCGGGCACCGCCACGTGGGCAAGCCTGCGGAGGCGCTCCGAGTCGCGCCGCGCGCGTTCGAGGTACCCGGCGTACCGCGTCCGGTACGCCACGATCTCCCGGTCCTCGGGGGGCAGTGCCGTGAGCGGCGGCGCCAGGGCGATCACCGCGTCGAGGGGCACGTCCTGCCGCCGGACGAGGTCGGCCCACGTCACCGGCCGCCCGGGCTCCACGCCGAGCCGCTCCCGGAGCGCCCGGCGGGCTTCCGGATCGGCCCCCGCCCGCTCCGACTCCAGCCGCTCCCGGGCCTCGCGCCGCGCAGCCCACCGCCGGTGTTCCACGTGAAACACCCGCTCCGGGACGAGGCCGAACCGGACCCCGGTCTCCATCAGGCGCTCCCGGGCCGAGTCGGTCCCGAGCAGCAGCCGGTGCTCCGATCGGGAGGTGAACATCCGGTACGGCTCCGTGTGCTCCCGGTGCACCAGGTCGTCCACGAGCACCCCGATGTACCCCTCGTGCCGCCCCGGCACCCACGGCGCCTCGCCCCGCAGCCTCAGCACGGCGTTGATCCCCGCCACCAATCCCTGGGCCGCCGCCTCCTCGTACCCCGAGGTCCCAACCACCTGCCCGGCCACCCACAGCCCCGGGACGCCGTGCACGGCCAGGTCCCGCTCGAGCTGCCCCGGCGCCAGGACGTCGTACTCCACGGCGTACCCGTACCGGAGCACCCGCGCCCGTTCGAGCCCGGGAACCCGCCGCAGGATGGCGTCCTGCACGTCCTCCGGCAGGCTCGTGGAGAGCCCGTTGACGTACATGCTCTCCCCGCCCAGCGTCTCGGGCTCGACGAACAGGGTGTGCTCCTCGTGGTGCGGGAACCGGACAACCTTGTCCTCGATGGAGGGGCAGTACCGCGGACCCGTACCCTCGATCACCCCGGAAAACAGGGGGGACCGGTCGAGGTTGTCCCGGATCACCGCCGCCACGGCGGGAGGCGTCCTGGTGATCCAGCACGGCTCCCGGTTGACGACCCGTCCGGTCCGCCACGAGAACGGCCGGGGGTCGGGGTCGCCCTCCTGCCGCTCCATCGCGCCGTAGTCCAGGGAGTCCCGGTGCAGGCGGGGCGGCGTGCCGGTCTTGTACCGGCGAAGCGCGAGCCCGAGCCGCTCGAGGGCGGCGCTCAGCCTGCCCGCCGGGGGCTCGCCGTACCGCCCCCCCTCCCGCCGGTCGCTCCCAGTATGGAGGAGGCCCCTGAGGAACGTGCCCGTCGTCACCACCACCGCGCGGGCTGCGATCCGCGTCCCGCCGGCCAGCACCACGCCCTCCACGGCACCGTCGCCGGCGAGCAGGTCCACCACCTCGCCCTCCACGAGATCGATCCTGGGAACGCCCCCGAGCAGGCGCCGCATCAGCACCGTGTACCGCGCCTTGTCGCACTGGGCGCGGGGGCCCCGGACCGCCGGGCCCCGGGAGAGGTTGAGCGTCCGGAACTGGATCCCCGCCCGGTCCGCCGCCCACCCCTGGACGCCCCCGAGCGCGTCGATCTCCACCACGAGGTGGCCCTTGCCGATCCCGCCGATCGCCGGGTTGCACGGCATCTCCGCGACCTTCCGGGCGTCGAGGGTCGCCACGGCCACATCGAGCCCCATCCTGGCCGCCGCCAGCGCCGCCTCACACCCCGCGTGCCCGGCGCCGACCACCACGAGATCGTACCGCCCGGCCACCGTCACTTCCCCAGGCAGAACGTCGAGAAGATCCTGTCGAGCACGGCCTCCTCGTCCACCGGCGCCACCACGCCCTCCAAGACGGCCGCCGCCCGCCGCAGCGCCTCGGCGAGGAGCTCCGGTGCCTCCCGGGGCGCCCGGCGGAGGATCCCCGCGGCCTTTGCGGCCGCCGCTGCGGCGCGGACCGAGAGCAGCCCCTCGCCCGCCGTGTCGGGCAGGAGCCGGACGACGTGGTGCGCCAGCGCCTCCCGGACCGCGCCCACCCCCTCGCCCGTGGCCGGGTTCGCCGGGATCCACCCGTCCCGCACGGCCCCGGGCGCCAAGTCGAGCCGGCTGAGCACGCGGATCACGGGGGTTGCCCGGGGGAGCTTGGGAAGGCGGGCCTCCGGAAGGTCGGCGCCCTGGACGAGGAGCACGAGGTCGGCGTCCGCCAGCGCCTCCGCGGTCCGGCGGACCCCCTCGGCCTCCAGCGGATCGGCGGGGATGCCGAGCCCCGCGGTGTCCACGAGCACCACGGCCCGCCCCTCGAGGGCGATCTGAGCCTCCACCGTGTCCCGGGTCGTCCCGGGCCGTGGCGAGACGATCGCCCGGGTGGACTCAATCAACCTATTGAAAAGGCTACTCTTGCCAGCGTTCGGCGGGCCGGCGACCACGGCGCGGACGGCTCCACGGAGCACGGCGGGGGAGCCTCCGGCCCGCGCCATGGCGTCCAGCCGGCCGACCAGCGAGCCGATCTCCCCCTCCACCGAGGCCGGATCGTACCCGAGCTCCTGATCGGCGAAGTCCAGCGCCCCCTCCACCGAGGCCATCAGGCCGATCAGTGCGTCGCGGACCGCCGCAACGCGCCTCGCGCCCTCCCCCGAAGCGCGCGCCGCGGCCGCACGGGCCTGCCACCGGGTCTCGGCCCGGACGAGCTCCCCGATCGCCTCGGCCTCCTCGAGTGCCATCTTGCCGTTGGCCACCGCCCGGCGCGTGAACTCACCAGGCAGGGCCCGCCGCGCACCGGCGGCCGCCATGGCATCCAGCGCCCGCTCCACGAGCCACGGCGAGCCGTGGACGATCAGCTCCACCATGTCCTCGCCCGTGAAGCTTCGCGGTTGCCGGTACGGGATGGCCACGGCCCGGTCGGCAACGCCGTCCACATCCATCGCAATGAGAACGGCCCGCCAGGGCTCCGCCGGCTCCCACCGCGGGGCGACGGCACGGACCACGTCCCACGCCCGCGCCCCGCTGACCCGGATCACCGCCAGCGCGCCGGTGCCGGGCGGCGTGGCCCGGGCGACGATGGTGTCCTCACCACCGGCGAGGACGGATGACAACCCGCTTGAAGAAGCCCGTACCATCGGAGTCGGTCTCCACCCGATCGTCGTCGGCCAGGGCCACGTGGACCTCACGGCGGGCCGCCGGGGTCATGGGCTCGAGCCGCACGGGCCGGCGGGTCGCCACAGCCCGGTCCGCCTCCCGGCGGGCGAGGCGGGCGAGCCGTTCCCGCCGGGCCGCCTTGAACCCCGCGCTGTCCAGCCGCACCGCGGGGTGCTCGCCGAGGCGGGCATCGAGGACCCGGTTTGACAGGTACTGGAGTGCGTCCAACGCCTCGCCGCCGCACCGTGTCAGGAGACCGGTGTCCGCGCCTGCCAGCTCACCGTGGAGTGCGTCGTTCTCCGAGGTCAGCTCCGTCGCAATCTCCATGCCGCCGGCGGTGAATACCCGGCGGAGGAACAGACCGAGAACCGCCTGGGGATCGACGGTGGCCTCGACGACCACCCGGTCTCCGGTCTCCTCGAGGACCTGGTACGCCAGCTCCTCGTGACCGCACCCCAGCTCGCCGGCCGCGGCGTCGAGCGCCGCCGTGAGCGTCGGAGCCTCGTACCTCCGTTCAGTCACTTCGCCCTCGCCTTCCTCCGGGGCTGCCGCCGCTCGCCCATCAGGAAGAAGGTGACCTCCTGCTGGATGATCGTCAGTACGTTGTTGACGAGCCAGTACAGCACGAGCCCCGCCGGGAACCCCATGAACATGAACCCGAAGATGAACGGCATCATCCGGAACATCTTCTGCTGCTGAGGATCGCCCGTCTGAGGCGCCAGCTTCTGCTGGAGCCACATGGTGAACGTCATCAGCACCGGCGTGACGTAGTACGGATCCTTCGCCGAGAGGTCGGTGATCCAGAGGATGAACGGTGCATGCCGGAGCTCGATGGCGTGGGCGAACAGGGTGTACAGCGCCCAGAGGATTGGCAGCTGGATCAGCACCGGAAGGCATCCGCCCATGGGGTTGACGCCCTCGACCCTGTACAGCTCCATGATCTCCTGGTTCATCTTCGCCCGGGCCGCAGGATCCTTCTTGGCCTTCTTGTACTTCTCCTGGATCGCCTTGATCTTCGGCTGGATCTTCTGCATCTTCCGCATGGACACCGTCGAGGTGTGCATCAACGGGAACAGCACGATCCGGATCAGGACCGTCAGCAGGATGATTGCGACGCCCCAGTTGCCGGCCCAGCCGTGGATCCACCGGAGTGCCTTGAGAAAGAGGACGGAGATCGGGTGAAAGATCCCGAAGTGGAGTGTCCGCTCCACCCCCTGGTCGACGGTCTGGAGAAGGTCGTACTCCTTCGGTGCAGCAAAGAACGCCGTCTTCAGCCGCCCATCCTTGGGGACGGCGGCGAGCCGGAGGATCGTCTCTTCCTTCTTCTTCGACCCCTCCGGAGCCGGCACCGAGTACGGCGCAATCTCGAGCCGGGCCACCGGCGCCTTAGGCCGGAAGACCATCAGGAAATAGGTGTCCTCGAAGCCGAAGTACCGCAGGGAGGCGGCGTCGATGCTCTGGGCCTTCTTGACCTTTCCCCTGTGGATCCTCTCGGGCTTGTCCTCTCCCCCGATGACCACGTCACCCCAGGTTGAGAACCTGTTCTCACGCTCCTTAGGACCGATATTCCGCATCCCGCTCCCGAGACCCACAGGGGCCCCCCGGAACGTTCCATGCTCTTCCACGGTGATCTCGACGGTGTACGGCTCCTGGCCGAGGGAGACGGTCTTGAGAACCGAGTTGCCGGCCCCATCCGACCACTCGAGCCGGACGGAATCCTCGCCGCGCTCCATCGCGTACAGCCTCGTATCAGGCTCGCCACCGACCAGAAGCTGCAACGGGAGCAACCGCCCCTCGATGTCGATGTCCTGCACGAGCTCCAGGGGCCGGCCCTCGTCGTCGTCGTACCGCTTGAGGACGATCGACTGCACGGCGGCCCCGCTGGTCGTCAGGACCATCCGGAACTGGTCCGTCTCCAGGACCGCCGTTTCCTGCCGGTCACCGTGGACCGGTTCCCCCACCGGTTCCACGGTCTCCCCTCCTTCGAGGTTTTCCGCCGGCATCGGTGTCTCCCCGCCCGGTTCACGAGCCTCCTCGCCGCCTGCTGCCGCTGACCCGCCGGCCTCCCCGGCCTCGTCCGCCACCGTATCCGCCGTTCCTGGCTGCTCCGAAACCGTCTCTGGAGCCGGCACGTTCACCGGCTTCGGGGGAAACACCATGGTCCACAGTCCGATGATCGCGGCGGAGATTGCAAAGGCCAGCAGCAGGCGCTTTTCCATCGACATCCTCGTCACCTTCCTCCCGTCGGCGAAACCTACGGTACCGGATCGTGGCCGCCCGGGTGAAGCGGGTGACACCGCGCGACCCGGCGCAATCCCATCCAGCCACCCTTCACGAGGCCGTACCGTTCGATCGCCTCCGCGGCGTACTCCGAGCACGTCGGCGTGAATCGGCACGCTGGTGGCAGCAACGGTGAGACCGCCTTCTTGTAGAGGGTCAACGCTCCGTGCGCGAACCGCGCCGGGACCGAAGGACTCTCACACACCGTTCGAACTCCCGCTCGAGCTCGCTCCACGGTGCACCGTCCAGACCCCGGCGGGCATTGAGTACCACATCGAGGCCGAGGCCACGGAGGTACCTCCTCGCCAGGACACGCAGACGGCGTTTGCACCGGTTCCGGACGACAGCGTTTCCCACCTTTCGCGACGCGGTGATTCCGTAGCGGGTTTCCTTACCGCCCCGTGCGGCAAACATGACAAACCACCGGGAGGCGACTCGAGTCCCCTCCCGGTAGATCCGGCGGTACTCGGCCGACCGCCGCACTCGTCCGGGCTCCGGATCACCGGAGCTCCTCAGACGCTGAGACGCTTGCGCCCCTTGGCCCGGCGGGCCTTGAGCACACGCCGGCCGCCCCGTGTCCGCATCCGGACCCGGAAGCCGTGAGTCTTCCTCCTGCGGCGGTTGTTGGGCTGAAATGTTCTCTTCATCGTGCATCACGCTCCTGTTTCGTTCGGGCGCCGAACCCTATCGCAACGGACGACTTGTGTCAAGCGTGCCGGGGCTTCCCTGACACCCGCCCGTTCACCCCACAGGCTGTGCTACGCTTTCACATTGCGATGGAAGACCGCTGGTCACAGCTCGCCCCGGACATCCGGCAGCTCCTCGGTGAGGAAGAGTACGAGACGTGGATCGCCCCGCTTCAGGTCGTTTCCGAGGCGCCCCGGTCGATCACGGTGGGCTCGGAAAACGCCATCGTGCTCGAGTGGGTCCGGGACCACTATCTCCACGATATCGAGACCGTCGCGCGGAGCCGGTTCGGCCGGGACTTCCAGCTGCTGATCGACAACGGTTCCACGAGCGGTGAGTCATCGACGATCCAACCCGCAAACCCGCTGCCGTTCGCCATGAACCCTGCGTTCACCTTCGAGCGGTTCGTCGTCGGACCATCGAACCAGTTCGCAGCAGCAGCAGCCGAGGCGGTTGCGGACCAACCTGGACGTTCGTACAACCCCCTGTTCCTCTATGGTGGATCCGGCCTCGGAAAGACGCACCTATTGCACGCCATCGCCCACAGGGTCCACGCCCGGCACCCGGAGCTCAGAGTCGAGTACCTGACGACGGAGCAGTTCGTCAACGACCTGATCAACTGTATCCGGCGCAAGAAGATGGAGGAGTTCCGGGACCGGTTCCGCCACCTCGACGTGCTGCTACTCGACGACATCCAGTTCATCTCCGGCAAGGAACGAACCCAGGAAGAGTTCTTTCATACCTTCAACACGCTCCAGTCCGCCGACCGTCAGGTGGTCTTCACCTCCGACTCGAGACCCGCCGACCTCCCAGGCCTCGAGGAACGCCTGCGCTCAAGGTTCCTCCAGGGACTCCTGGCCGACATCCAACCTCCGGACCTCGAAACCCGCTGCGCGATCCTTCGCGAGAAGGCCCGGGCCGCTGGGTGGGAGCTCCCCGAGGAAGTCGTCCTGTTCATCGCGCGGCGCGTCCAGAAGAACGTTCGCGAACTCGAGGGCTGCCTCAACCGGACCATCGCCTACGCTCAGCTGACGAACCTCCCGGTCACCGTCGAGCTTGTTCGCAAGGCGCTCTCCGAGCTCCTTCCGGAGGAGCGGGAGCTGACCCCCGCCGAGATCATCCGGTTCGTCGCCCATCACTATGGCGTCCGGGTCGCCGACCTCAAGGGACGGTCGAACCGCCGCTCGATCTCCCTCCCACGCCAGGTCGCCATGTACCTCGTCCGGAAGATTCTCGGCCTGAGCTACCCGGACATCGGCCGCCTGTTCTCGAAGCACCATTCCACAGCGATCTACGCCGTGGAAAACATCGAGAAACAAAGACAATCCAACCCAGATTTCGACGCGACGCTCACATCGTTCGTCGATCATTTCCACTGAGGTTGTGAAATGCCCGTCCCTTCCACAACCGTTCACAGCCGACCCACAACACTTTCCACAGGAGTCTGCTCGCTCAAGTCTCGACTCAGCAGAACCATGGGAAAGAATGCACAGACCGACAGGCCTCGACGACGATGACTATCTGTAGTATATTTCTTTTCGTCATAGACTTAGATGCCTCCGAGGAGCTGTGAATGGATCTAAAACTCCACCAAAGTGACGTCCTCCGAGAGCTTTCCCTCGTCCATGGTGTTGTGGAACGCCGGAGCCCCATCCCGATCCTCGCCAACATCCTTCTTGAGGCCAGCGGGGACCGCCTCCGGCTGACCGCCACGGATCTCGACATGACCGTCATGACGTCATGCCCCGCGGAGGTGCGGGCCGAGGGCCGGCTGACCGTGGCGAGTACGGTGTTCCAGGAGCTCGTTCGAAACCTCCCAGAGGAGGAGTTCACCGTCAGGCTCGACGGGGAGGGCGTGATCATCTCGAGCGGCCGGTTCACTTCCAGGATGGCGATCCTCGACGCCGGGGAGTTTCCCACGGTGCCGGAGGAGCCTCCGGATGACGGTTTTCCAGTCTCGCTCCCGCTGCTCCAGACGATGTTCTCGCGCGTCGCCTTCGCCATCACGAAGGAGGATCCAAAGTTCCAGCTCAACGGAGCGTTGATCCGTTTTCTCCCAGGAGAGCTCGAGATCGCCGCGACGGACGGGCACCGTCTTGCTGTGGTTCGCGCCCGAACGGAGGGTAGCGATCCGCCGTTCGAGCGCCAGCTGTTTCCGAGGAAGCTTCTGGCCGAGTTCTCCCGGTTCGATGGGGAGCACGTGCTGCTGTCGGTCCATGAGAACCACGTCGGGTTCCGGATGGGATCCCGTTCACTGATCTCGAGAATCGTCGATCTTCGGTTCCCGCAGTACGAGAAGGTCATCGTCCGGGACAACCCGCACCGGGCTCGGGTCGGCCGTCAGGAACTCCTGACGGCGCTCCGGCGGGTCAGCCTCCTCGCCCACGAGAAGGCTCGTGGGGTGCGGTTCCGGTTTGGCACCGATGGCGAACTGACGCTGGTCTCCATCGGCCAGGAGCTGGGTACGGCGGAGGAGGTTCTGGCCGTCGACTACCAGGGAGCGCCCATCGATATGGCGCTCAACGCGATGTACGTGATCGACGTCCTCAATGTGCTGGAAACGGATCAGGTTGAGATCCAGCTGAAGGATGCAGCCACCCAGTGCGTCATCGTGCCCGTGGACGATGACGGGCGCCTCGAGGAGTACATCTACGTGGTCATGCCCATGCGGGTCTGAACACGGTGCATCTTGAGTCGCTCGAGACCACGGGTTTCCGGAACCTCCGGAACGGCGCGGTCCAGTTCGGTCCGGGCTGGAACCTCGTGCTCGGAGCGAACGGCCAGGGCAAGACGAACCTTCTGGAGGCGATCACTGTCCTCGGGACGCTCCGGTCGTTTCGTACGCAGAACCTCCGCCGGGCCGTCCGCCACGGAGAACGCCGGTTCGTCCTCCGCGGTCTGTTCCGGACGGGTAATCTGGCAAGGGAGCTCGCCATGGAGCTCACCTTCGGTCCGGCCCCCAGGAGGCGGCTCCTGCTCGATGGTTCAGCCGTCGAGCCACGCCGGTATCTCCAGACCGTCCGGGTCGCGGTCCTGACCGGGAGGCGGGAGAACATCGTCTCCGGAGAGCCGCGGATCCGGAGGGCGTTCCTCGACCGGCTCGTCTTCCAGCTCCGGCCGGCGATGTTCGACGTCCTTCGCGCCTACCGGAGGCTCCTCGCCCAGCGGAACGCGTGGCTTCGCTCCGGCGGATCGTCCTCGGAGGCCGACGTCTGGGAGTCGGTCCTGGCGCGGGAGGCGGCGACCATCGTTGTGGCGAGGCGGCAGGTGGTCGCCCGGCTCGAACCCGTCTTCCGAGAGCTGATCCGGGAGGTCGGTGCCGGACGGCTCCCCGAGGTCGGGCTGTCGTACCGTGCCGAGAGCTGGCTTCCCGCGGGGGAGGCCGCCGCCGAGCTGGCGGAAAAGTATGGAATGATGTATCATTCGGCGCGTGAAAGGGATGGAAGGCTGGGTTTTACAGGGTATGGACCCCACCGCCACGACCTGCAGGTGACAGCGGAGGGTCGCCCGGCAGCGGAAAATCTGAGTGCTGGCCAGGCAAGGCTCGTCGCGGCGGTTCTCAGGCTTGCGGCGGTGGAGCTTGTCGAGGGGAAGACTCCTCCCGACGGGCCGGGGATCGTTGTGATGGACGACGCCGATTCAGAGCTCGATCCGGAGGCGTTCCGGGCCCTGCTCACACGGGTCGGCAGGGGACGCCAGGTGATCCTTTCCAGTCCCAGGGAAGCGGAGGTCCGGAGCGCCGTGGCCACGGGAACGGTGCTCCGGGTGCTCGACGGAGCCGTCCTTGGCGGACGCGGAGACTGACAGATGACGGATAAGTACACAGCGGACAGCATCAAGGTCCTCAAAGGCCGGGAGGCGGTACGGAAGCGCCCCGGCATGTACATCGGCGACGTGGACGACATCGCCGGCCTGCACCACATGGTGTGGGAAGTCGTCGACAACGCGGTGGACGAGGCGCAGGCCGGGTACTGCGACCTCGTGACCGTGACGATCCACAGAGACAACTCGGTGACGGTGACGGACAACGGCCGCGGGATCCCGGTGGATACCCACAAGGAGACGGGACGGCCTGCCGCCGAGGTCATCATGACCGAGCTTCATGCCGGCGGAAAGTTCGACTCCAACTCGTACAAGGTCTCCGGCGGGCTGCACGGCGTCGGTGTCAGTGTGGTCAACTTCCTCTCGGAATGGCTCGAGCTGGAGATCCACCGGGACGGGAAGGTCTGGCAGCAGCGGTTCGAGCAGGGCGTGCCGGCCACGCCGCTCAAGGCCGTGGGCAAGACCCGCAAGACCGGGACCAAGGTCACCTTCAGGCCCGACCCGGATGTCTTCAGCGTCCGGGAGTTCCACGCGGACATGCTGGTCAAGCACCTCCGCGAGCTGGCGTTCCTCAACTCGGGCCTGACCATCCGGTTCACCGACGAGCGGACGGGCCGCGAGGAGACGTTCCGGTACAAGGGCGGGATCGCCGAGTTCGTCGAGTACCTCAACCGCCCCAAGAACGTCCTGCACAGGAAGCCGATCTACCTGCGGGACGAGAACGAGAAGGGCGAGGTGGTCGAGGTCGCCCTTCAGTGGCACGACGGCTACAACGAGAACGTCTTGGCGTTCACCAACACGGTGTACAACCGGGACGGCGGGACCCACATCTCGGGCTTCCGGGCGGCGTTGACCCGGACGATCAACAACTACGCCCAGGCCCAGAACCTCCTCAAGGGCCTCAAGGAGAACCTCTCCGGCGACGACGTGCGCGAGGGACTGACCGCCATCGTCGCGGTCAAGATCCAGGAGCCGCGGTTCTCCAGCCAGACCAAGGACAAGCTGGTCTCCTCCGACGTCAAGGGGTGGGTCGAGTCCGTGATCAACGAGCGGCTCGCCACCTACTTCGAGGAGCACCCGGCCGAGGCGAAACGGATCGTCGCCAAGTGCGCCGAAGCCGCCCGGGCGCGGGACGCCGCGCGCAAGGCACGGGAGCTGACCCGGCGCAAGTCGGCGCTGGAGAGTTCCTCCCTGCCCGGCAAGCTGGCCGACTGCTCGGAGCGGGACCCCGCTCACGCGGAGCTCTACCTGGTTGAGGGCGACTCCGCGGGCGGTTCGGCCAAGCAGGGCCGGGACCGGCGGTTCCAGGCGATCCTCCCGCTGCGCGGCAAGATCCTCAACGTCGAGAAGGCCCGTTTCGACAAGATGCTCTCGTCCGAGGAGATCCGGACCATCATCCAGTGCCTCGGCACGGGGATCGGCAAGGACGAGTTCGACGTGGCGAAGCTCCGCTACCACCACGTGATCATCATGACAGACGCCGACGTGGACGGCTCCCACATCCGGACGCTGCTCCTGACCTTCTTCTACCGCCAGATGCGGGAGCTCGTGGAGCGCGGCCACCTGTACATCGCCCAGCCGCCGCTGTACCGGGTCGCCCACAAGAAGCGGGAGGTCTACCTCAAGGACGACGAGGAGCTGTCGCGGTTCCTCCTCGACCGCGTGGAGGACGAGTTCCAGCTGACGGTGGGGCCCACCGGTGCGACGTTCCGCGGAGGAGAGCTCCGCGGCGCGATCCTCGCGGCGGAGCAGTGGCTCGACCAGCTCGAGCACCTCGAGCGGCGGGGGTGGCCCCGCGACCTCGTGCTCGCGGTACTCGACCAGGGGTACGAGGGCCCCGAGGCGCTCGGGGAGAGGGCGGCGCTGGAGCCGCTGGCGGAGGAGCTCTCGGAGCTGGGGTTCGCCGACGTCCGGATCGAGCACGACGAGGAGCACGACCTGTGGGAGGTCCGGTGCCGGACCCGGGCGAACGGCCGGAGCTGGGAGGTGACGGCGGGCCGGGACCTGCTCGGGTCGTGGGACTTCCGGGAGCTCCAGCGGATCCGGCCGGCCGTGGCCCCGCTGCGGTTCGGGCCGTACCAGCTCGAGCGCAACGGCGACCGGCAGACCCTGGAGACGCTCGCCGACCTCGTGGCCCACGTCTACGAGGTGGCCAAGAAGGGTCTGTCGATCCAGCGGTACAAGGGTCTCGGCGAGATGAACCCGCAGCAGCTGTGGGAGACCACCATGAACCCGGACAGCCGCCGGCTCCTCCAGGTCCGCGTGGAGGACGCCGCCGAGGCCGACGCCCTGTTCACCATCCTGATGGGGGACGCGGTGGAGCCCCGCCGCAACTTCATCCAGACCAACGCGCTGAACGTCAAGAACCTGGATGTCTGAGATGAGCGAACACCGACTCCACGCCTCCGGGGAGCGGATCCCCGTCGCCATCGAGGAGGAGCTCAAGCGGTCCTACCTCGACTACGCCATGTCCGTCATCATCGGCCGCGCGCTGCCCGACGTGCGCGACGGCCTCAAGCCGGTCCACCGACGGATCCTGTTCGGCATGTGGGAGAGCGGCAACACGGCCGGCAAGCCGTACAAGAAGTCGGCGCGCATCGTCGGCGACGTCATGGGTAAGTACCACCCCCACGGCGACCAGGCGATCTACGACACCATCGTGCGGATGGCCCAGCCGTTCTCCATGCGCCACGTCCTGGTCGATGGGCAGGGAAACTTCGGCTCCATCGACGGCGACGCGGCGGCGGCCATGCGGTACACGGAGGTCCGGCTGGCGCGGCTCGCCCACGAGCTGCTCGGCGACGATCTCGGCAAGGACACCGTCGACTGGGTCCCGAACTACGACGGTTCCCTCAAGGAGCCCGTCGTGCTGCCGGCGCGGTTCCCGAACCTCCTCGTCAACGGCTCGGCCGGCATCGCCGTGGGGATGGCGACCAACATCCCGCCGCACAACCTCGGCGAGGTCGTGGACGCCTGCATCACCTACGCCCGGAACCCGGAGATCCCGGTGACCGAGCTGATGCGGCTCATCCCGGGACCGGACTTCCCGACGGGCGCGTTCATCCAGGGACGGAGCGGCATTCACGACGCCTACACCACGGGCCGGGGTACGATCCGGCTGCGCGCGCGGGCCGTCATCGAGCACCAGTCCAAGGGGAAGAAGACCGCGATCATCGTCCGGGAGCTGCCGTTCCAGGTCAACAAGTCGCGGCTCGTGGAGCAGATCGCCCGGCTCGTCCAGGCCAAGCGGCTCGAGGGGATCTCCGATCTCAGGGACGAGTCCGACCGCGAGGGGATCCGGATCGTCATCGAGCTCAAGCGGGACGCGGTCCCCGAGGTCGTGCTCAACAACCTGTACAAGCTGACCCAGATGCAGACCTCCTTCGGGATCATCCTGCTCGGGGTGCTCAACAACCAGCCGAAGGTGTTCACCCTCAAGGAACTGCTGCACCAGTTCCTCGAGCACCGCAAGGAGGTCGTGGTCCGGCGGACGCGGTACGACCTGAAGAAGGCGCGGGAACGGGCCCACATCCTGGAGGGGCTCGTCCGCGCCCTGGACAACCTCGACGCCGTGATCGCGCTGATCCGCGCCGCCGAGGACCCCCCCACGGCCCGGACCGGCCTGATGGAGACGTTCGGATTCAGCCAGATCCAGGCCCAGGCGATCCTGGACATGAAGCTCCAGCGCCTGACCGGTCTCGAGCGCGAGAAGATCGTCGCGGAGTACGAGGAGCTGCTGCGGATGATCGCACGGTACGAGGAGATCCTGGCCTCCGATGCGCTCGTCCTCGACATCGTCGTGGAGGAGCTCGAGGCGGTTCGGGAGCGGTACGCCGACCCGCGCCGGACGGAGATCCTGGACGACGCCGGGGACTTCTCCGTGGAGGACCTGATCGCCGAGGAGGAGATGGTCATCACCGTCACCCGCGGCGGGTACATCAAGCGGACCGCGCTGTCCTCCTACCGCGCCCAGCGGCGCGGCGGCAGGGGCAAGCGGGGGATGGCGACCAAGCAGGAGGACGTGGTGGAGCACCTGTTCGTCGCGTCCAGCCACGCGACCATGCTGTTCTTCACCAGCCGGGGCCGCGTTTTCTCCCGGCGGGTCCACGAGCTGCCCGACGTCGGGCCCTCGGCCCGCGGCCGGGCGCTGGTCAACCTGCTGGCACTGGAGCGCGACGAGCGCGTCACGGCGCTGCTGGCGATCCGCGACTTCGCCGCCGAGGAGGACGCCTTCCTCCTGTTCGCCACGCGGCTCGGCCGGGTCAAGCGGACCGCGCTGTCGGAGTACGCCAACATCCGGTCCAACGGGCTCAAGGCCGTCGGGATCGTGGACGACGACGACCTGCTCGCGGTCCACCTCACCCACGGCTCCAGCCATGTCTTCCTCGGCACCCACAACGGGATGGCGATCCGGTTCCACGAGACCCAGGTGCGGGCCATGGGCCGCACCGCGGCGGGCGTCCGGGGGATCCACCTCCGGCCCGGCGACTGGGTCGAGGAGGTGGCGACGTTCGACCCGGAGGACGCGGGCGACATCCTCGTGGTGACGGACAAGGGGTTCGGCAAGCGGACGCCTGTCTCCGAGTTCCGCGTCCAGCAGCGGGGAGGGTACGGGATCACGGCGATCCGCCTGACCGAGAAGAACGGCGCCGTGGCCGGGATCCGGCACGTCCACGACGGCGACCAGATCCTCCTCGTCACCGAGAACGGGATGATGATCCGGATGCACGTGGACGAGATCCGGCGGATCGGGCGGGCGACGCAGGGCGTGCGGCTGATCCGCCTGGGCGACGACGACCGGGTGGTGGCCGTCGCCAAGCTCGTGGAGCGCGAGGAGGACGACGAGGACGCGGGTGGCTCCGGCGAGGAGGGTGGTGCCGACGCCTGACGGAAGGATGCCCGTGGACGATCACACCCGGATCCCGCCCCGCGCCGTGGTCCACCAGGAGGGGGTCGTCGCCCTGCTCGCCGTCGCCGGGCTCGGGTTGCGCGACGGGACCCCGCTGACCGGCCTCGCGCCCCGCGGCGGCCTTGTCGCCGGTCTCGGCGCGGGCCTTCTGGCGGCCCTCGTCCTCTCGGCCGCGCTTTGGGGCCTGGAACGTTCCGGGGTACCCGGGATGGCCCGGCTGGTTGCGTGGCAACGGCGGCTCGTCTCCGGGTGGGGACCGGCCGAGGCGATGGCCGTGGCCGTCTTCTCCGGCCTCGCCGAAGAGGCATTCGTCCGGGCGCTGCTCCAGCCGTGGATCGGGCTCGTTCCCGCTGCCCTGGTGTTCGGGCTCCTCCACCTTCCACCCTCGCGGGAGGCGTGGTTCTGGCCGGTGATGGCGTTCGGCCTGGGGATCGCGCTGGGCCTCGTCTTCGCCCGGTGGGGGTACCCGGCCGCGGCGGCGGCCCACGCCGGGATCAACGCCCTCGGCTTCCTCCGGCTCCTCCGGGGGGGTGCCGGAGACGGTACCGGGGTGTAGAATGAGCCCGCGCGTCCGCGCGCGGGGAGGATCCATGCGTTTCGACGACGAGCAGTTCCGCGTCAAGGTCGGGCTGGCCGAGATGCTCAAGGGTGGCGTGATCATGGACGTGACGACGGCCGAGCAGGCGAAGATCGCCGAGGAGGCCGGGGCCGCGGCGGTCATGGCGCTCGAGCGCGTGCCGGCGGACATCCGTGCCGAGGGCGGCGTGGCCCGGATGGCGCCCGTGGAGAAGATCCAGGAGATCCAGGAGGCCGTCTCGATCCCGGTGATGGCCAAGTGCCGGATCGGCCACGTGGCCGAGGCCAGGATCCTCGAGGCGCTGGAGGTGGACTTCATCGACGAGAGCGAGGTCCTGACCCCGGCGGACGAGGAGAACCACGTGGCCAAGCACGGCTTCAAGGTGCCGTTCGTCTGCGGGTGCCGCAACCTGGGCGAGGCGCTGCGCCGGATCGGCGAGGGCGCGGCGATGATCCGCACCAAGGGCGAGGCGGGCTCCGGGAACATCGTCGAAGCCGTCCGGCACCTGAGGACCGTCCAGCGCCAGATCAGGACGCTGACGATCCTCGACGAGCACGAGCTGATGGCGGAGGCCAAGGCGCTCCAGGCGCCGTACGAGCTCGTCCGGTGGGTCGCGGAGAACGGCCGGCTGCCCGTCCCGAACTTCGCCGCCGGCGGCGTCGCCACGCCCGCCGACGCCGCGCTGTGCATGATGCTCGGCGCCGAGTCGGTGTTCGTCGGGTCGGGGATCTTCAAGTCGTCCGACCCGGCGCCCAGGGCGCGGGCGATCGTCCAGGCCGTTACCCACTGGCAGGACCCGGCCCGGCTCGCCGAGCTCTCGAAGGGCCTCGGGGACCCCATGTCCGGGCTCGACGTGGCGAAGCTGTCGCCGGAGGAGATGCTGTCCCGCCGGGGATGGTGATGCGGGTCGGCGTCCTCGCCCTCCAGGGCGATTTCGAGGCCCACGCCGCGGCGCTCGGGCGGCTGGGGGTCGAGGCCGTTCCGGTCCGGACGGCCGAGGGGCTCGAGGGCGTCGACGCCCTCGTGCTCCCCGGAGGGGAGTCCACCACCATGCTCCGGCTGATGGCGGTGGAGGGCCTCGACGGCGCCATCGCCGCACGGGTGCGCGCCGGGATGCCGGTGCTGGCCACCTGCGCCGGCGTGGTCCTCCTGGCGCGGGAGGTCAACCCGGACCAGCCCTCCCTCGGGCTGCTCGACGTCGCGGTCCGGCGCAACGCCTACGGCCGGCAGGTGGCGTCGGCGGTGGTGCCCGTGCGGCTCGCACCGGCCCTCGGCGAACCGCCCGGGATGGAGGGCGTCTTCATCCGCGCGCCGCGGATCACCCGGACCGGCCCCGGCGTCGAGCCGCTGGGCTGGCGGGACGGTGATCCCGTCCTCGTGCGGCAGGATCGGATCGTCGCCGCGACGTTCCACCCGGAGCTGACCGCCGATTCCAGGGTCCACCGGCTCCTGCTCGAGACGGCCCGTGCCTGACAGTTCCCTCCTGGCCGCCCTCGGGCTCCCGCCCCGCCCCGCTCCCGGTCAGGCCGTGCGGGCCGTGGCGCTCCGCGTGCCGGTGGTGCTCGGCGGGCGGACCGGTGCCCCGCGGAGCCCAGGGGAGACGGCGGCCGCGCGGGACGGCGCGACCCCGGCCGAGGCCGCGGCGCTGCTCGCCGCCCTGCTCCCTGGGGCCAGTGTCCGGGATGCCGGGTCCGGGATGCCGCGGGTGGAGGCCTCGAGCGGTGTCACCGGACCCGGGATCCCGGTCCTCGCCGTCCCAACGCCCGTGGATGGCCCGGACGGGCCGTACCGGTCCGCCCCTTCCGGCGTCGAACGGGAACGCGGCGGCGTCTGGGAGCGGTTCGACACGGGCCTTCCCGAGAACGGCCCCGGGCTCCTCCTGTTCACGCCCGAGGCCCGCTGGGTGATCGCGGGGGGGCGGGCCGTGGTGGAGGATCCGTTCTCGACGGTGACGGCGGCGCTTCCCCGCCACCGCGCCGAGGCGCTCCTCGTGCGGAGGCTCCGGTTCGCCCCGGGGATCCTCGAGCGCACCGGCCCGGAGGCGGAGGCCCCGGCGCCCCCAGCGCTCGAGGTGGCGCGGCACGCCGCCCTGCTCGAGGGGGCGCCGTGGGACGATCCGGCTCGCCTCCTCGGCGCACGGGAGGGCGTGGAACGGGTCGAGGGCACCGGGTCGCGGCTCGTCCTGGAGCTCGTCACGGGCGACCGGGCCGTGTTCGAGATCGAAGCGACCGGCGGCTGCTGGCGCGCGCGGCTCGTGGAGGGCGCCTTCCCGGCCGCCGCCGCCTGGGCCGAACGCGACGGGAAGCGCATCCGGTACGGCTGGCGCCCCGCCCCGGACCTCGACCCCCTCGACCCCGCCACCCGCGCCCGCCTCGCCTTCGACCTCCTCTCCGACCTGATCCGCCTCGCCGGGACATAGGGACACTGTTTTTCTTCGGAGGGAAGGGACCAACGGTCCTCTCGTCCCCCCGGAGCCGGCGGGGGATGGATAGTCTTCGGCGGACGAGGGACCCTGTCCTTTCCGGCGGACCCGACCGGGGAGGGGACACTCCCCGACGCTTCCGCCCGGGCAGGGGACACTCCCCGCGCTTGCCCACGGTCGAAGTGCCGTGTGCGGGGGCCGTGCGCTCAGGGAACGTCGTGGGCGGAGGGACCTTTTTCGCGCAGGCCGAGGGCGAGCCTCGCGGCGGCCCACGCCACGAGGAGGCCCACGAGGCCGTCCACCATGTAGTGCCACCCCGTCGCCACGGAACAGAACCAGGTCGCCAGGGTCATGGCGAGGAACAGGGGGGCCCACCGGCTGCCGATCCTCCTGGCCCAGAGCCAGAGGTAGGCGTGGGTCGCGACGTGCAGGCTTGGCATGGCGGCGATGCCGTACTCCTGGACGATGTGCCGGGTCTGGCCGGAGACGACGGCGAGGTAGTTCTTCAGCAGCGCGGCCTGGAGGGCGGCCGCGAAGGGGAAGACGCCGGCGACCTCCTGCCAGAGCGATCTCGTGAAGAAGACCGGGCCGAGCACGGGGAACGCGACGTATAGGAGGGCGCCCGCACCCCACAGCACGATCCAGCCCGCGGCGAAAGAGGAACGGTTCCGCGGCGAGGGATCGGCCAGGTACCAGGCGGCGAAGACGACGAACAGCGTGACGAACGAGTAGTAGTACTGGTCGATGGCCGGGCCAAGCCACCGCGGGCCTTGGCTCAAGATGGTGACGAGGAAGACGTTTGGGTCGATGCCGAGGCAGAGCGCCCGGTCCAGGGCCGCCATCGCCGCGTCCCAGCGCGCCTCGTTGATCAGCGGGACGTGGACCTTGAGCGTCGTGTAGCCGGCGACCAGCGCGGTCATCAGCAGCAGGACGCCGGCCATGTCGACGAGCTGGGGCCACCGCGGGAGGCGCCGGGTGACGATGGAACGCAGGACGAGCACCGCGACGAAGAACCGGGTCATGATCCACAGGTAGCGGGGGGAGGAGGCCCACATGGGGAACTCGCTGCCGGTCAGGTGGACGGCGGCCGTTCCGGCGATCACAACCAGAGCGACGGTCGAGGCGGCGACGGCGCCCGCCGGGCCGATCCATGCGCGGATCCAGGCCGTGGTGGCCTCCGCTCCGGCCCCTTCCGTTGCCCCGCCGCCATCGGCGACCGGGTCTTCCGGTCCTCCGTTCGGTGGAGTGGCTCGGGGGAGGTCTTCGCCGGCAGGCATCGGGGGCGAGTCTAGCATCGCCGGTGGTTCCGGACCCTCGGGTCTCCACCACGGCCGGACGTGGCCGCCGTCCTCAGAACGTGTAGGTGCGGCCCTGGACGAGTTCCTCCACGGGGTGGGGGAAGGAGGTGTCCGCGATCTCCTCGCGGAGGCGGTCCACGTACGGGGGCTTGAAGTGGTAGAGGTAGACGGGCACCTCCCGGCGGAGCTTGGCGAGCTCGTTCCGGAGGAGGCGGGGCGTCAGGTGCCGGGCGACCCGGGCGATCGCCTCCTCCTCCGAGGGGAAGGAGCACTCGACGATCACGGCCCGGAGATCCCGAGCCCCGTTGGCGAGCTCCCAGATCCGGTCGGTGGGGCCGGTGTCCGAGGTGAAGACGATGGACGAGCCGCCCTGCCGCAGCAGGAACCCGACGGTGGGAACCACGTGGTCCACGGCGACGGGCGAGACCTCGAGGTCGCCGCCCTCGAGCCCTGTGACGACAAACGGCCGCTCCTCCTCGACCTCCTCGAACCGGACGATCGGGTAGAGGTGGTTCGGGATCCGGGTGAAGTCCGGCCATGTGTCGTTGTTGAACACCGCCCTCCGGAGCCTGCCGAGCACGGAGCCCGTGGAGTGGATCGTCACGGAGCTCTTGTGGGTCCCGAAGACGTTCTCGATCAGGAACGGCAGCGAGGAGGTGTGGTCCATGTGGGAGTGGGAGATCAGGACGTGCCGGATCCGCCGCTGCTCCTCGAGCGAGAGCGCCTGGGTCGTGGAGCCCGCATCCACCGCCACGACCCCGTCCACGAGGAACGACGTCATCCTGCAGTCGGGGGAGGAGCCGCCGAAGCTGCCGAGCACCGTGAGCTTCACGGAAACAGTATACCCGGTGCGCGCCGGCGGGTCGGGGTAGGATGGTGACGTGGATCATCCCGGTGCGGATGCGCTCGAGCGGCTCGCCCTCGTGCTGGCCGGCGCCCCGGCCGCGGTGAGGCGTGCTCTGGCGGCGGTGGGCCCCGACCCGTCGCCGTTCGACCGGCTGGCCTCGGAGGGGTTCGCCGCCGTGGTCCGGGCGGCCCGGCCGTTGCTGCGCGCCGAGGTCCCGGCGGTGCTCGAGCGGGTCGGGGCGGCGGGCTGGCGGTGGGCCGTTCCGGGCACGCCCGGGTACCCGGCGGGCGTTTCGGCGCTTTCCGATCCCCCACTCGGGTTGTTCGTCCGTGGGACGGTCCCCGAGGCACCAGGGGCGGC
This sequence comes from Thermoanaerobaculia bacterium, assembly GCA_027067575.1. Taxonomy (GTDB): domain Bacteria; phylum Acidobacteriota; class Thermoanaerobaculia; order Thermoanaerobaculales; family Sulfomarinibacteraceae; genus JAMOVQ01. Next base: position 59,689 of record JAMOVQ010000142.1, read on the forward strand.
GGTTGTGGGTTCCCGCCGGGCCACGCCGTACGGGCGCCAGGTCGGGCGGCTGCTCGGCGAGGCGCTCGCGGCGGCCGGGGTGCCCGTGGTGTCCGGGATGGCGCGAGGGGTGGACGCCGCGGCACACGAGGGCGCCCTGGCGGGGGGCGGCCCGACCGTGGCCGTCTGGGGCGCCGGGCCGGACCGCGTCTACCCGCCGGAGCACGGGCCGCTGGCGGAGGCGATCGTCGATGGCGGCGGGGCGCTGGTTACGGAGTTCCCGCCGGGGACCCCCCCGAGGCCGCACCACTTTCCCCGGAGGAACCGGATCATTGTCGGGCTCGCGCGGGCCGTCGTGGTGGTGGAGGCCCGCGCCCGGTCCGGCGCGCTCAACACGGCCCGCCAGGCGCTGGACGAGGGCCGGGAGGTCTGGGCCGTGCCGGGTAGCATCCTGTCGGAGCTCTCCGTCGGGCCCAACGCCCTGATCCGGATGGGGGCCCGTCCGCTCCTCGTGCCAGACGAGCTCATCCGGGAGCTCGGGAGGCGGCCCGCCGTACCGGAGGGCGCCGGGGCGGACCCGCCGTCGCCGGTGCTCGACGCCATCCCCTCCGGGCGGTCGCTGCCCCCGGACGCCATCGCTGCCGCGGCCGGGCTGCCCGTCGGGGAGGTGCTGACGGCGCTGCTGACCCTCGAGCTCGAGGGCCGGGTCGAGCGCCTGCCCGACGGCAGCTACGCCCGCCGCTGACCCTGCCGCGGCGGTTGTGCTAGGGTGAGCCGCCTGAGTGGAGGGAATGGGATGGCGCGAAAGCTCGTGATCGTGGAGTCTCCGGCGAAGGCCCGGACCATCGGGAAGTTCCTAGGCAAGGAGTTCTCGGTCAAGGCCTCGGTGGGGCACATCCGGGACCTGCCGAAGAGCTCCCTCGGGGTGGACGAGGCCCACGGGTACGAGCCCGAGTACGTCGTGCTCCCCGAGAAGAAGAAGGTCGTGGAGGAGCTTCGGAAGGCGGCGAGGTCGGCGGAGGAGGTCTACATCGCCACCGACCCGGACCGCGAGGGCGAGGCGATCTGCTGGCACGTCCAGGAGGTGCTCCGGAGCACGAAGAAGCCGTTCCACCGCGTGGAGTTCCACGAGATCACGAAGCGGGCGGTGCGCCAGGCGATGGAGAGCCCGCGCCAGGTGGACATGAACCGCGTCAACGCCCAGCAGGCCCGCCGGGTCATCGACCGGCTGATGGGGTACCGGATCTCCCCGCTCCTGTGGGAGAAGGTCAAGCGGGGGCTCTCCGCCGGCCGCGTCCAGTCGGTGGCGCTCAAGATGATCTGCGACCGCGAGGCGGAGATCGAGGCGTTCGTCCCCGAGGAGTACTGGATCGTGGACGCGAAGGTCCGCGCCGCCGCGCCGCCGCCGTTCGCCCTCAGGCTGGCGAAGCGCGACGGGAAGAAGTGGCGCCCGGGCAACGCCGAGGAGGCCGAGGCCGTGGCCGCGGCGATCCGGAACGCAGAGCTGGCCGTGACGCGGGCCACCCGGAAGACGAGCCGGCAGAAACCGAAACCGCCGTTCATCACCTCCCACCTGCAGCAGGAGGCGTCCCGCCGGCTCCGGATGCCCGTCCGCAAGACGATGCAGGTCGCCCAGCGGCTGTACGAGGGCGTCGACCTCGGCGGCCGCGGCACCGTGGGCCTGATCACCTACATGCGGACCGACTCGTTCCGGGTCGCCGACGAGGCGCTCGACGCCGCCCGCGCCCTGATCGCCCGGCAGTGGGGCGAGACGGCGCTGCCGGCGAAGCCCAACCGGTACCGGTCCAGGGCCTCGGCGCAGGACGCCCACGAGGCGATCCGGCCGACGGACCCCACCCTGACCCCGGACGACGTGGCGCCGTACCTCTCCTCCGACCAGCTCCGGCTCTACCGGCTGATCTGGGAGCGGTTCATCGCCTCCCAGATGACCCCCGCCGTGTTCGACGTCACCCAGCTCGAGGTCCAGGTCGGGCCGTACACCCTGGCCGCCACCGGCAAGGTGCTCCGGGACCCCGGGTTCCTCCGGGTCTGGAAGGACGCGAAGGAGGGCGACGGTGAGGGCGCGCTGCCCGCCGGGCTCGAGGGGGGAACGCCCCTCGAGCTGGAGAAGGTCGAGCTCGAGCAGAAGTTCACCCAGCCCCCGGCGCGGTACAACGAGGCGTCGCTCGTCAAGGCGCTGGAGGAGAACGGGATCGGCCGGCCCTCGACCTACGCCAGCATCATCGCAACCCTCTCCAGCCGGGACTACGTGGTCCGGGAGAAGGGGACGTTCCGGCCCACGGCGCTGGGACGCCTGGTGGCCCGGCTCCTGGTCGGCTCCTTCGCCGACATCGTCAACGAGCGGTACACGGCGAGCCTGGAGGAGCAGCTCGACCGGGTCGCCGCGGGCGAGGAGGACTGGCGCGCGACGGTTCAGCGGTTCGCGGAGGAGCTGGGGCGGGACCTGGAGCGTGCGAAGAAGGAGATGGAGCAGGTCAAGGGGAAGGGGATCCCCACCGACGAGACCTGCCCCGAGTGCGGCGCGCCCCTCGTGATGAAGTTCGGCCGGTACGGCGAGTTCCTCGCCTGCTCCCGGTACCCCGACTGCCGGTACACCCGGGACGTGGGCGAGAAGGAGGGGGCGGACGAGGCCGGGGAGGCGGAGGGAGCCGAGGCGCCGGCCTGCCCCGAGTGCGAGGCGCCGATGGTCCAGAAACGGTCGCGGTTCGGCCTGTTCTGGGCGTGCAGCCGGTACCCGGAGTGCAAGGGGACCCGCCCCATCGGGAAGAAGGCGCTGCCGAAGCCCGAGCCCACCGGTGTCTCCTGCCCCATGGAGGGGTGCGGCGGGGAGCTGATGGCGAAGAAGTCGCGGCGGGGCACGACGTTCTACGCCTGCAACCGGTACCCGAAGTGCACCTTCGCCATGCCGAACCCGCCCGTGCCGACACCGTGCCCGGAGTGCGGCTTCCCCGTCATGGGGCTCAAGGTGACCAAGCGGCGCGGCCGTGAGCTCGTCTGCCCGGTCAAGACGTGCGGGCACCGGATGCCCGCGCCGGAGGAGCCGTCGGAGGGGTGACGGCGCCGGTGCTCGTGGTCGGGGGCGGCCTCGCCGGCTCCGAGGCCGCGTGGCAGCTCGCGGAGGCGGGCATCCCGGTCCGGCTCGTGGAGATGCGGCCCGTCCGCACCACCCCCGTCCACCCCGGGGACCGCCTCGCCGAGCTCGTCTGCTCCAACTCGCTCCGCGGCGACAGCCCCACCAACGCCGTGGGCTTGCTCAAGCGGGAGATGGAGGCGCTCGACTCGCTGATCGTCCGGTGCGCCCGGGCCACGGCCGTTCCCGCGGGCGGGGCGCTCGCGGTGGACCGCGGCCGGTTCGCCGGACTCGTCACCCGCACGCTGGAGGAGCACCCGCTCGTCACCGTGGAGCGCGCCGAGGTGACGGCGCTGCCCGAGGGGCCCGCCATCGTCGCCACCGGGCCGCTGACCTCCGAGGCGCTCCACCGTTCGCTCGAGGCGGTGCTCGGGGAGGGGTCGCTGGCGTTCTACGACGCCGTGGCGCCCATCGTCGCCGCCGACTCGCTGGACATGGACCGGCTGTTCGCCGCCTCCCGGTACGGCAGGGGCGACGCGGACTACCTCAACGCGCCGCTGGACCGCGAGGCGTACGAGCGGTTCGTCGCCGCCCTGCTCGGCGCCGGGCAGGTCCCGCTCCGGGAGTTCGAGGCCGACGCCGTCTTCTTCGAGGGGTGCCTCCCCATCGAGGAGATGGCGCGCCGCGGCCCGGACACCCTGCGGTACGGCCCGATGAAGCCCGTTGGGCTCGTGGACCCGAGGACGGGGCAGCGGCCGTGGGCCGTGGTCCAGCTCCGGCAGGACGACCTGGCGGCGGAGCACTGGAACCTCGTGGGGTTCCAGACGCGGATGCGCCAGGGTGAGCAGCGGAGGGTGTTCCGGATGATCCCGGGCCTGGAGAACGCCCGGTTCGTGCGGTACGGGATGATCCACCGCAACACCTACGTCAACGCCCCCGCCCACCTGGACGCCGGCCTCCGGCTCCGGGCCCGTCCGGCCGTGCGGCTCGCCGGGCAGATGACCGGGGTGGAGGGGTACGTGGAGTCGGCGGCCACCGGGCTGCTCGCGGGCCGGTTCCTGGCCGCGGAGCTGGCCGGCCGTCCCCTGTCCCCACCGCCCCGGACCACCGCCCTCGGCGGCCTGGTCCGCCACCTGACCGAACGGCCCGCGTCGCGGTTCGAGCCGTCCAACGTCACGTGGGGGCTCATCGCCTGCCCGCCGGAGCTGCGGACCGTCCGGCCCAAGGCCGCGCGGCGCGAGGCGATGGCGGCGGCGGCCGTCGAGGCCGTCCGGCGCTGGGCCCTGGGCGCTACAGCCTCCTCCGGCCGCTGACGGACCCCCGGAGCGGCGTTCGGCGGACGCGAACCGGCGCTCTCCGGCGGGGCCGTCCGGGACATGAATGGACCCGGGGCCGGGATTGTCGCGTTCGGACACGATCCTGTCGCTCTTTACCATGGATGGACGCTCCTCCGGGGTGGATACTGTCGACAGAAAAGGAAGGAGCAGGACGATGGGAAACATGCGAGGCGTGTGCGCGATGGTCGTCGGGATCGTGGTCGGGCTCTCCGTCGCTGCCGGAGCCCTGGCGTCCTTCCCCGGGACGGACGTCTTCGTCCCCTCGGTGGGGCATGGGGCGGGCTCGGGCGGGTCCCAGTGGCGGACGACGCTCTGGATCTTCAATCCCGGTGAGGCCGGGGCCAACTGCCGGATCGAGCTTCTGATGCGTGGGGGGAGCAACCCAGAGCCGGCCGGGGCCTTCAACCTCACCGTGGGGCCGGGCGACACCGTCCGGTTCGACGACGCGGTGTGGGCGCTGTTCGGGGTCGAGGGGTACGGCGCGCTCCGGGTGACCTCCAGCGCCGAGGTCGTGGTCAACTCCCGGATCTTCAACCAGGAAGGGGACGATATCGCGGATACCCAGGGCCAGTTCTTCCCGGCGATCCCTGCCGGTTTCTCCATTGGGCCGGGGGAGACCACGGACATCCTGGGAGTCGACCAGGCGGGCGATGGAGCCTTCCGGTACAACTTCGGGATCGTGGAGACCTCTGGCCACGACATCGTCGTGGAGGCGACCCTGCTCGACGGCGAGGGCAACGCGCTGGGCGGCAAGGCGTACACCCTGGGGCCGTTCGGGGTCATGCAGGTCAACGTCTCGGACCTCGGGACCGGAACCCATCCGACGGCGAACGGCCGGATCCACGTCTTCCTCCGTCCCGAGAGCGAGGGCTCGGCCATCGTCTTCGGTTCCGGGATCGCCAACGCCTCCCAGGATCCATCGACCTTCGAGATGACCATGGATGCCACCGGTGGCGGGACGGGTGGCGACCTGTCGTTGCCCTACCGGGGAACGGGCAGCTCCTCCGGCTCCCTGTTCGCGGTGGAGAACACGGGCTCCGGCACGGCGGTCGAGGGCCGGTCGGACGGCGGCACCGGGGTCCTGGCCGACACGGATTCCGGCAGCGCGGTTCGAGCCAGGGCGTCGTCGACCTCGGGAGCGGCGATCCAGGCCGAGAACACCGCCCGCGGAATCTCCGTCGCCATCGCGGCCGAGCGCGGCGTCGACGTCGAGTGCTCGGAGTGTACGGCGGTCAAGGGCGTGTCGGAGATCGCCCTCGGGGGGTTCTTCTCGAGCACCAACGGCAAGGGGCTGCGCGTCAGCAGCACAAACAACATCGGGATCGACGTCAGCAGCACCAGCAACACCGGGATCGACGCCACGGTGTCCGGCGGGAATCCCGCCGTTCTCGGGAAGAACCTTGGAGACGGCGCGGCCGCTTCGTTCTACGCCGCGGACTACTACGCCGTGTTCGCCAGGTCGGACTCGGCGTACGAGCCGGCGGTCGAGGGCCGGGGGTTTGTTGGAGGGGTCTACGGTAAGGCGTATGAGGAGGGCTGTGCCGGGGTGCTGGGCCTCAACGAGTACGATGGAGGGTACGGAATCTGGGGTTACGCGGGAATCAGATCCCTGGCGGGGCACTTCACGGGGGACGTGGAGGTCTTCGGATCGCTGACCAAGAGCAGCGGATCGTTCAAGATCGACCACCCGCTGGATCCGGAGCACAAGTACCTCTACCACTCGTTCGTCGAGTCCCCCGACATGATGAACATCTACAACGGCAATGTTGTGACGGACGCGTCCGGTTACGCGACGGTCACCCTGCCGGACTGGTTCGAGGCGCTCAACCGGGATTTCCGGTACCAGCTGACCGTGATCGGCGGGGGCGACCAGTGGGCGCTGGCGCGGGTTGCCCGGAAGATCGAGGACAACACCTTCGTCATCCAGACCAGCGCGCCGTACGTCGAGGTCTCCTGGCAGGTGACGGGGATCCGCCACGACCCGTGGGCGGAGGCCCACCGGATCCCGGTCGAGGAGGAGAAACCCGAGGCGGAGCAGGACCACTACATCCACCCCGAGCTCTACGGCGCCACGGTCCGGGAGAGCGTCGAGGCCGGGCGGAATCCGGCGTTCATGGAACGGATCCTGCAAGATCGGTAGGTGCGGCACCGGCAGGGAGGGGGGTGTGCCGGGGACCCTTGGCGGGCCCGGGGGGCGGTGGTAGAGTTCCGGCGCACACTTCATCGAAGGGGGGATCACCATGTACCGCAACCGCTCCGTCCGTCCGTTCGCGCACGCCGTGTCGGGGCCGCTCGCGGTGGCTGCCCTGGCGCTGTCGTTCCTGGCGCTGGCCGGCGCCCCGCCCGCCTCGGCCGAGACGTTCACCGTCGATGCCATCAGGTCGGAGTTCGGCTCCATCGACTTGGGCCTCGGCGAGACGTCGTTCTGCTGGTACTTCGGCGAGAACATCGCCAGGGACGGGACCGAAGTTCTGGCGGCGGGGTTCGACCTGTCGTTCCTGCCGCCCGGGACCGTCGTCAACGGCGCGACGCTGTCCATCATCCTCACCAACGGAAACGGGAACCCGACGTCGCTCGGCGCGCTGGAGGCCGCGGTGCTGCGCCCGTTCTCCATCTCGGCCCCGGGCGCCCCGTACGTGGAGCCCCGGTGGGCCACGGCCGAGGCCTGGCCCGCCGTGACGCTGGCCGACCCCGTCCCCGCCGGAGGGGGGACGTTCTCCGGCGACATCACGGACGCCGTCCGCCAGTGGTTGGGGGCGGACCACGAGGGCGACCCCGGCCGGCTGATCGTCCGGTTCTGGCTCGACGGCGCCCCGAACGGCGACGATGCCCTGGACCGGTGGCGGACCCACTTCCCGCCGCGGCTCCGGCTCGACGTGACGCTCCCCGACCCCATCGCCAGCCGGCCCGTCGACCGGCACGAGATCCACGTGCTCCCCGTGGCCGCGTCCAACGACGGGCTCGCCGGGACGCGGTGGGTCACCGAGCTCTCCCTCCGGAGCACGGTGCTCGACCACCCGATCGCCGTCTGGCTCTACTACACGCCCTCGGGCGTCTCCGGTATGGACACCTTCCAGGTCCGGCGGATCGACCTCGCCCCGGAGACGACGCGCACCTTCGATGACCTGCTGCCGGAGCTGTTCGGCGTCGGAGGCCAGAAGGGGTGGGTCGAGCTGTTCTTCTCGAGTCCCGGTGTGGAGGCCGTGGGCCGAATCGCCAACGTTGGCGGCGAGGGGACCTACGGGCAGACCGTCGGGCTCCAGGGCTGGGAGACGGCCGCCTCGACCCTGGGATGCGGGTACCGTACCTCGGTCTACCGGACCATCCCCGGCGTCCGGCTGGACGCCGCCAGCCGGAACAACCTCGGGTTCGTCAACGTGACGCCCATCCCCGCCACGGTGCGCGTGGAGATCCGCCGCCCGGACGGGAGCACATCCGTGTCGCTCGACGTCCCGGTCCCGCCCATGGGGCACGTCCAGCTCCGCAGGCTGACCGACCTCGCACCGGAGCTCGCCGGCTACGGCGCCACCGCCGTCTCCTTCCACCCGGACTGGCCCGACTCCGGTGACGTCACCGTCTTCGGCTACCTCTCCCGCGTGGACGAGACCACCGGCGACGCCGTCTTCGTCCCGGGGCGGTGAGGGGGGGCTTTCGAGACCGGAGCGGCTCCGGCGCTCGAACCATCCGCCTGCCGGTGTGACCGGCACGGGATCCGGCACCCCGGTGATCCCGGACGGCCGCCGGCGGGCACCCGGCGGGGGGAGCCCTCGTGTGAGAGGGTGCCTGGGAGGCGAAACGGCGCCGGTCCAGGCCCGCGGCTGCCGTGCGGATCCCCTCGCGAGGCCCTGGGCCGCCGGTGTTCGACGGCCGACACCGCGGAGGCGCCGTTACCGGCGGTACACCGACCGCCGATGGGCCACGCGCAGGACCGTCACGAGGATCCGCTCACCGTCGAAGCCGTAGATCACGCGGTAGCTTCCCACCCGGAGGCGCCGGAGCCCCCTCCACTCCCCGGACAGGACCGAACCGGCCAGCGGGTCGGCCCGAAGCCCCTCCACCGCGGCGACGACCCGTTCCCGTGCCCTCCGCGGAAGGGCCCGGAGCTCCTTGACGGCACGCCGTTCCCACAGGATCTCCGGCGGGTGGGACGGACCATCCGCTCTCACTCGAGCCCCAAGTCGTCCTTGACCTGCTCGTGGTCCACCCACTCCGCGCCGGGATCGCGAAGGCGAGCCAGGGCGATCTCCAGATCGTCCCGCTCGGCCAGGTAGAGCTCCAGCGCCTCGACGATGAACGAGCTCTTCGACCGCCGGGTCTCCCGGGCGAGCGCCTCCAGCCTCTCGGCGATCTCCTCCGGCAACCGGATCGACTGAACGGCCATGTCACCTCCTGTAATGAATGTACTCCATCGACGACAACCCACCAACCCATGCCGCCCCACGCTGTGGCAGAATGGCTCCACGTCCACACCACGAACCCGTTCACGCGGAGGACGAGGAGGTGCACGAGGCATGAGCAAACGGAGCCAGAAGCCGTCACCGGAGGGCGTGGCCAGGGCGATCCTTCCCCTGGCCGGGCTGCGGCCGGTGTTGTCCTCCCCGTTCGTTCCTCTCTCGCTCTGCACCGTATCCGTCTCACCGGGAGCTCAAGGATGAGCGGTTTCGAAGTAATCGTCGCAAAGTGGATCGTTGACAAGCTTGCCGACGAAGCCTGGCAGTTGATGAAGGAAGTCTTCCAGACGGCAAGGAAGGCGGTTCGTGAGAAGGAGAAGGCAGAGGAGCGCGGGGAGAAGCTCGCGGCGGTGCTCGAGGAGGCTCTGGAAGACGCGGAGAAGGCGATGGGTAAGAAGCGTTCACTTCTTCCAACGAATCTTGCGCTTCGTGTCCGGGAGTACCTTCTGACCTGCGTCCTGTTGGACAGCGGTAAGAAAGTATCGGCTGCCGCAACCCCTGGGGTCGGCAAGGCGAAGGCATCCGAGTTATTGCAACCGCTCCGTGACCTGTTCAACGTCGCTGCCGATGCCGATGTGGCGCATCGCTGGGCGGACGCCTACACCAAGTTTGTCATGGTCACGGGAATCGAGCCTGCGGACATGCGTTCCGAGGTGAGGCCCGCCCTCGAGCTCTATTTCCTCGAGCTATCCCGCTGCGTTCAGGACGGGTTGCTCCGGGCGTTCGGCCAAGAGATGACCCCCGCGGCTCTCGAGCGGATCAAGGTTGCTCAGGAGGATACCGTCGCGGCGATCGACCGCTTGGGCACCTCGTTGACGGAAACCCTGGAAACCGTTGTCAGGCAGGCGACGGACGCCATGGTCACCGCCCTGAAGGCGAGCGACGATTCGCAGGAAACGGTTCTCGGATCGGTGATCGAGGATCCCGACGAGCTCAGGGAGCAATCACGGTGCTATGCCGCGCTTCTGCTCGGTCGGGAGGGATCACCGATCGAACGCCCGTTGCACAGGAGGATCCGCGAAGTCCTCGGTGGGTTCGGCGTCACGTTCCCCCACGTTGGTCAGCTGTACGTGGTCTCTTCCGTGGAGCGGCTCGAACGGGGACGACCGGCGGGTGACGAGAGCGTCGAAGGCACGCTCCCGAGGCTCGAATCGTCCACCCCCGGAGAGCCGACGGCTCCCGAGACCGTGCCAGGTCTGTGGTCCTTCCTCGGACACCGCTGCGTTGCCGTGACCGGGGCGCCGGGTTCCGGCAAGACCATGGAGCTGTGTGCGCTGGGCCGCTCGCTGGCCTCGAAGCTCGAGGATGGCACGGGCTGGCTGGTACCGCTCTACATCCGGCTCTCGCCACGATCGGGGTCCCTCAAGTCGGAGATGCAGAAGGCCTCCCACGGGTACGGCAACCTCGTGGCCTCTGCGCTGGCCGGCCGTGAGGGCATGAGTCTCCTCCTGCTCCTCGACGGTTTCGACGAGGCCGGGAAAGAGGTCGGCCGGAGCATTCTCGAATCGCTGGCTCGACTGCTCGCATCCTGCCCGCGGACGGCGGCCGTCCTTGCGGGGCGCCACCAGTGCGCGCCGCTCTGGAGGGATCTCGGTCCCCGGCTCGGGCCGGTGCTCGAGCTGCAACCGTTCGACTCCGGCCAGCAGGTGGCGCTCGTCCGGCAGTTGTGTGCCGCTGTCGATCCGGAGAGGTGCCGGCGCAATCAAGAAGAGGTCCGGCAGGCAGTCGAGTCCGTGATCCACGGGGGCCGGTTCCTCCTCGGAACGGCGGAGCTGTCCACGTTCCTCAGGACGCCGTTGTACCTGACCCTCTACGTGGCCGTGGCCCTCCTCGAGGACGACGAGCCCCCGGTCACGCTCGCGGAGCTGATGCGCCGGTTCGTCCACAGGATCGTCCGTGCGGCGATGACGGCGCGGGAAATCGAACATCCGGATGAGATGGCGAGGGTGTTTCTGGAGGTCGTGGAAGCACTGTCTGGAGAGGGCTCGTGGCTGAGCGGAGGGGTGCTGAAGGAGATTGACAGACTGGACGTTGCACGGCTCGCCCGCGAGAACATGCGCTTTCGCACGGCAGCACGCTTGGAGCACGAAGATCCGGAACCCCTTGCCGCCGGCCTCATGGTGGCCAGCGGCCTGTTCGAGGGAAAGGGGACCGAGGGGGAAGGTCCGTGGACCTTCTCGCTCTACCCGTTCCAGGAGTACTTCGCCACGCGAGGGCTGCTACGGGTGGTCAAGAGCAAAGGTGGGGATAGGGCCGAAGCTCTTCTCGACGGACTTTCCCATGCCGTCTGGAGCGCGGACCTGCCGCGTCACCTGGCCTCCTTGGTGGTCAGCGACATGGATCTTGGCCTCGCCTCCTCCGATCGACGGCAACTGATCCAGGGGCTCGTCAGACACCTGTCCGTCACGGTGCAACACGGCCCGGGGCAAGCCGTTTCGCCGGATCTCAACCTGTTCCTCGCTCTCCGCGATTCCATCGTGGCCATCGATTCCGACCTGGAAAGGTGGGCCGAGGATCGGGCGGAAGGTTTCCTCGAGAAATATGCAAATGACCCTGTCGTCAGGCAGTTCGAGGACAACGACGTCGATCCCGACCCCTTCATGGTCCTCTGCTGGGAGGAGGAGCGCCTTCTGATCCGCGAGCAGGTGGCTTCCGTGGCGGACTGGTTGCTCGAACAGGGCGTGCCGGAGAAGGGGGTCGGCGAGGAACTCTTTGGCCGGTTGCAAGAGGCTCGCGAAACCGGCGATGTGGAAGCGCGGATCGATGCACTGAAATCGGTGCTCGAGGGCCTGCTCCAGTCCCAGGAGAATGAGCGGGTGGAGTGGAAGGTCGAGCCGTACGGCCCCACCCTTGCCGCCTTCCGCCCGGGTGCGGAGGAGCCGTCCTGGCTCCTGATCCCCCACGGCCCCTTCGTGGCGGGCGATGTCGAGTTCGGCGACGAGCTTTCGGTGCGCGTGGAAACTGTCGAGCGTCCGTTCTGGGTCGGCTTCGATCCGGTGACGGTGGGGGAGTTCAAGGACTTCATCGACGACGACGGTTACGGCGACGATCTCGGTGGGGCGTGGTGGCAGGCCTTCGATCGCGAGGCGCTCGAGGTGGCCGTGGGAGACCGCTGCAAGCCGCGGTTCTGGGATAGGCAACAGGATCGGGATGAACGCCCCGTGGTCGGCGTCACCTGGTTCGAGGCGGCGGCGTACTGCCTGTGGCGCTCGCAGGAGCACGGGGAGCCCCTGCGCCTCCCAATGGAGGCCGAGTGGGAGAAGGCCTCGCGCGGACTCCTGGGCCGCCGCTGGCCGTGGGGGTGTTCGTGGCGCCGGGACCTGGCGGTCCACGGGCTCGAGTGGGACCTGAGGAACCTGGAGCCGGCTCGGAAGAATCGGAACCTCTCGCCGTTCAGTTCCCGCGGAATGGCTGGCAACGTCCGGGAGTGGACGAGAACACGGTGGCAGGAGGAGCAGTTCAGCAAGGAGGTGGAAATGGAAAAGGTTGAGACCGGAGAATGGATCTCAATGCGCGGCGGTTCGTTCCTCAATGGCCGGCGCGGGGTGCGTTGTGCCTACCGCGACAGGGGCAATGCCGACAGCTGGAACGACGGCGTCGGTTTTCGTTGTTTCCGGGATTTGATCCGATGATTCCCCCTTGTTCCTTCCTCCTTTCCTCCTTATCTCAACGATGAAGGAGGAAGAAGGCGGAATGGCGAGAGAAGACAGGGTGGCACCGGAGGCTCCCGCTTCATCCACCGCGCCGCCGGTGGCGGTCCAGAAGTGCTACGACCTCGTGCTGTACCTCCTCCAGCGGATCGAGAAGTTACTCGCCGCCGATCGGGCTGCTCGGCGGCGGTGACGTTTTGGAAAACGAGATGGCCGTAGGATCAGCCGCCCCCTCTCCGGCCCCGTAGGGCTGGGCCTACGACCCCCATGATCACGGCCATGGGCTCGTTTTCCTGCAGCGTTTCCCCGGGCGCAGAAGTTCACGGTGGGCGACCGGCTGGCGGAGGCGGCGATGGACGTGCTCGAGGACCTGGTGGCGGCCGCGTACTCGCGGGACAAGCGGGAGCTCCTCGAGCGGGCCAACCTGCGGCTCCACCGCGTCCGCTTCCTCGTCCGGCTGGCCAAGGACCTGCGGGCGCTGCCGCTGGGCTCCTACGAGCACGCCTCCGAGCGGATCGACGAGGTGGGCCGACTGGTGGGCGGGTGGCGCCGTTCCCGTGGCGGGGGGCGGGGATGAGACGGGTGGGCGGGCTCTGGCCCGGGCTGATCTCGTGGCGGAACCTCTACGGCGCCGCGAGCGCTGCCGCGCGGGGCAAGCGCAGCCGCCCGGACGTGGCCGCGTTCCTGATGAACCTGGAGGTGGAGATCCCGCGGCTCCGTCGGGAGTTGAGCTCCGGCGAGTACCGGCCCGGGCCGTACCGGACCTTCACCATCGAGGAGCCCAAACGCCGGATGATCTCGGCGGCGCCGTTCCGCGACCGCGTCGTCCACCACGCGCTCGTCCGGGTCCTGGAGCCGGTCTTCGAGCGGCGTTTCACCCGGGATTCCTACGCCTGCCGCAAGGGCCTCCATCTGGTGCCGGTCAACTCGTCGCGGAATTTGAAGGCCACCTGTCCGAGGCCGGCTTGGGCGGGCGTGGCGGAGGGAGTGGGATTCGAACCCACGGAGGCTTTCGCCTCAGCGGTTTTCAAGACCGCCGCCTTCGACCGCTCGGCCATCCCTCCGCTCGGCGACACTTTACAGTGGGGACGGGGTCCCGTACAATACGGCGCCCGGACGGAGAGGTGCTGGAGTGGTCGATCAGGGCTGCCTGCTAAGCAGTTGTCCGGGGTGACCTGGACCGCGGGTTCGAATCCCGCCCTCTCCGCCATCACCGGAAGCCACCGCCGCAAGGCGGTTTTTTTGAAGGAGACGCAATGAAGCCCGCCCGAACGCGCATCGCCCCGTCGCCCACCGGCGACCCCCACGTGGGGACCGCCTACGTGGCCCTGTTCAACTTCGCCCTGGCCCGGAAGACCGGCGGGGCGTTCGTGCTCAGGATCGAGGACACGGACCGCGTGCGGTCGAACGAGGCCAGCGAGCGGATGATCTTCGAGTCGCTGCGGTGGCTGGGGCTCGAGTGGGACGAGGGCCCGGACGTGGGCGGCCCGTACGGGCCGTACCGCCAGAGCGAGCGGACGGCGATCTACCGGGAGCACGTGGAGCGGCTGATCGAGGCGGGGGCGGCGTACCCGTGCTTCTGCACGAAGGAGCGGCTCGACGCGCTCCGCGAGGAGCAGCGCCGTTCGAAGTCCTCCGTCATGGGGTACGACGGGCACTGCCGCTCGATCCCGCCGGAGGAGGCGGCCCGCCGGCGGGCGGCCGGGGAGCCCCACGTGATCCGCCTGGCCATGCCGGAGGAGGGCGAGATCGTCGTCCGCGACCTGCTCCGGGGGGAGATCGCCTTCGACGCGGCGACCATCGACGACCAGATCCTGCTCAAGAGCGACGGCTACCCGACCTACCACCTGGCCAACGTGGTGGACGACCACCTGATGGAGATCACCCACGTCATCCGCGCCGAGGAGTGGATCTCGTCGCTCCCCAAGCACGTCCGGCTGTACGAGGCGTTCGGGTGGGAGCCGCCGGTGTTCTGCCACCTGCCGCTGCTGCGCAACGCCGACCGCTCCAAGATCTCCAAGCGCAAGAACCCGGTCAGCCTCACCTTCTACCGGCGCGCCGGCTTTCTTCCCGAGGCGCTGCTCAACTACCTGGCGCTGATGGGGTGGGCCATGCCGGACGAGCGGGACGAGTTCACGCTGGAGGAGTTCGTCGAGGCGTTCGACCCGGAGCGGATCTCCCTGGGCGGCCCGGTGTTCGACCTGGAGAAGCTGATCTGGCTCAACGGGCGGTACCTGCGGAACCTCGAGCCGGGGGACTGGGTGGAGCGGCTGCGGTCGGAGATCCTCCCGGACTCGTACCTGCGGGAGGTCGCCGCCCTCGTGCGCGAGCGGGTGGACACGCTGGGCGACTTCATGGCGTACGCCGCCTTCTTCTTCACCACGGGGGTGGAGTACGACGAGGCCGCACGGGCGCGGCTCGTGGTCAAGGGGCGGACCCCGCCCCAGAGCGCGAAGCTGCTCAGGACGCTGCTCGAGGAGGTCCTCGACCCGCTGCTGGAGTGGAACGCCGAGACCGTGGAGGCGGCGCTGCGGGGGTTCTGCGAGGCCCGGGAGCTCAGGCCGAAGGAGCTGTTCATGCCCGTGCGGGTGGCCGTCACGGGCCGCGCCGCCACCCCGCCGCTGTTCGAGACCATGGCGGTGCTGGGGCGCGAGCTGTGCCGCCACCGGCTCCGCAGGGCGATCGAGGTGTTGCGGACCATGAAGTGACCTCCCCGGCCGGCCTCGCGCCGCCTTGCCCGGACCGGAGGGGGGCGGTACGATTCCCGGGCCGGAGGAGGAGGAACCATGACGCCGAGCCGTGACGAGAAGGCCGTCCGCCTGGAGGTCTACCGCGAGTACGAGAAGACGTTCGCCAGCGCGCCGATCCGGCTGATGAGCCGGGCCGCGGCGCGGATGCAGGCGCTGGGGTTCGGCGACCAGGCGACGGCGATCGGGGACATGGACTGGCGGACCGTGCCCGCCGACGATCCCGTCGATCCCACGCTGCGCCAGGACTGGTCGGACCTGCTCCGGGAGGCGTTCGACCACGCCTCGGGCTGGCTGGCCCAGCTCTCCAACCACCCGATGGGGTACAACATCGACTCCATCGGGTACCCGGCGCTGGTCAACGCGTGGAGCGCCCTGTGGCGGGAGCAGGTTGGGATCGAGTTCGTCAACCGCCCCGCCGCGACGCCGGAGATCTCCGCGTTCCACGGGGGGAACCAGGCGCTCCAGGCGGCGCTTCTCGGCGTGGCCGAGGCGCGCCGGGAGCGGACGGGCGGCGACGGCCGGGCCACGATCCTCGCCCCCGTCCCGACCTTCTCCTGCCCGATGGACCAGATGGCGCTCCAGGGGCTCGACGTGGTCCTGCTTCCCCCCGCCTCCCCCGACATGGACCCGGACGCCTCGGACCTCGACCGGGTCCCCGACGGCGTGGAGGTCGACGGGGTCTACCTGATGCCGATCACCAACCCCACCGGGCGGACGATCCCGCCCAGGCGGCTGGAGGCGTTCGTCCGCGCGGTCCTCGAGCGCTGGCCCCACGCCGGCGTCATCCTCGACTCGGTCTACGTCCGCCTCCACCCGCGCCACGCCGAGCTCCTGTCGTGGATTGATACGCCCGAGCTCGCCGACCGGATGATCGTCATCGACTCGCTCTCCAAGACCCACGGCGTCACGGGGCTCCGCTCCGGCGTGGTCCTGTCCCGCGCCCGGGGGCTGATGGCAGGGGTCCACCGGTACGCCCAGAACGTCATGGCCGGGCCGTCCAACATGATGCAGGCGGTCTCGGTGGCCCTGCTGGCGCCGTACCTGGCCGGGGACCGGGACCTCATGGCCCACCGGATGGCGCTCCAGCTCCGGATCGGCCGCCACATGCAGCGCCGGCGCCGGCTGCTGCTCGAGCGGCTGTTCGACCGGTACCGGGACCTCCTCGACCCGTGGCAGCCGGTGCTCCCCGACCCCACGGGGTTCGACTGGGAGGGCTCCCTGTACGCCGTCGTCCGGCTGTCGGACCGGTGCCTCGAGCTCGCGTCGGAGCAGGGGATCCCGCCCACCGTGGCGTTCTACCTGGAGACGGGGTACGCGGGCGTGCCGCTCTCGGGGTTCTGCGGCAACGCCAACCTCCGGCGTCACGGGCTCCTGGTCAACGGCGGCGAGGCCACGCTGACGTCGTTCCAGGAGGAATCCACGCGGTACGTGCGGCTGTCGTTCGGGATGACCCCTCCGCCCACCGCCTGAGCCGTCGCCGGACGCCGTTCCCGGCTCAGGTGCGGTCCGGGACCAGCCGGGAGACGAGGGGCGCCGCCAGGGCCGCGGCGGCGAAGGCGGGGACGAGCTCGTACAGGTTCGCGAGCCCCCCGCGCTGGACGAGCCCCCAGGCGCCCATCGTCAGGGCCGCCGCCGCCAGCACGGCCGCGACGTCGCCGACCTCGAACCGGCCCGAGAGCCGCCCCGCGACGAGGACGGCCACCACGGCCGCCGCGACGAGGAACGGCACGCGGGCGAACGCCTCGGGGTTCGTGGCCGCGTCCCGGCCCAGCTTCCAGGCGATGGTGACGCCGAACCCCGAGAGCATCGCCGCGAGCACGCCGAACCGGTTGAGCCGGACCCCCGTCACCGCCATCAGGATCAGCGGCCCGAACGCCGCACCGAGGCCGGACCAGGCGAACAGCACGAACCAGAAGACGATCCGGACCTTGGCCAGCGCCAGGACCACGCCGAGCAACCCCACCACCGCCACGGTCCAGCGGCCGAGGACGAGGCTGCGCCGGTCGTCCGCGGCGAGCCCCATCACCTCCTCCACCACGTCGTAGGAGACGGCCGAGGCGGCCACGAGGAGCTGGGAGGACACGGTGGACAGGATCGCCGAGAGCACGGCGGCGAGCATCAGGCCGGCGACGGCCGGGTGGAGGAGCTCCAAGCCGAGCGCCATCAGCGCCTTCTCCCCGTCGGCCAGGCCGGGGAGCATGACGCGGGAGGCGAGGCCCACGAGGCCGGCGCCGTAGAACACCGCCACGCCCCAGAGGATGGCGATCAGCTTGAGGCGGCGGATCTCCTCCTGGTCCCGGGCGGCCATGTACCGCGTGATGACGTGGGGCATCCCGGGGTATCCCAGGCCGATCCCCAGGTTGCCGATGACGAACCCGAACAGCGCCGGGCCCGTGCGCCCGCCCGTGGCCGTCAGCAGGTTCGGGTCGATGGTGCCGAGCCGCTGCACGAGTTCGGCGAACCCGCCGAGCCGTGCGACGGCGTACAGCGGCAGGGCGATCAGCGCCGCCGCCACGAGGAGCCCCTGGAACAGGTCGGTCCAGGCGACGCCCCGGAACCCGCCGAGGGAGGTGACGGCGGTGATGACCACGGCGCCGATCAGCACGCCGAGCAGGTAGCCGCCGTGCCCCTCGAGCCCCAGGGTGCTCTGGAACGCCTTGCCCGCGGCGGTCATCTGGGCGGCCACGTACCCCATCATGCACAGGAGGACGATGACGACGCTGGTGATCCGCACCACGTGCCGGGGATCTCCCCACCGGCGCGTCAGGACGTCGGTCAGCGTCAGGGAGCCCTGCCGCTCGGAGAGCTCGCGCAGCCGGGGCGCCACGAGGTAGACGTTGACCAGGTAGCCGAGCAGGCACCCCGGGGCGAACCAGAGCCCCGAGACCCCGTGGGTGTACGCCATCCCCACCGCGCCCAGCGTCACCCACCCCGACTCGGAGCTCGCCGTGGAGGAGATCCCGGCGGCCCAGGCGCCGAGCGACCGGCCGGCCAGGTGGAAGTCCTCCCCGCCGTGGGTCTGCCTGGCCGCCCGCCACCCGATGGCCAGCAGCACGCCGAGGTACAGCACCATGACGGCGCCGACCCACGCCACCGTCCCGGCGTCGAGGCCGCTCATCGCGCCGTCCCCCGCCGCTCGGCCAGGTGGGCCCCCACGGCCACGACGGTGATGACGAGCGGGAAGACCCACAGGAGGAGATGCGCGCCGGTCGAAAGGTGGTACTCCACGTCGTCCCTCCTTCTTCCGGCCCGATTCTATCGGATCGGCCCCGGGGGGAGACGGATCGTACCGGGACGTGGCACACTGTCCGCCGGACGGGTCCGGCACCGGAACGGGCCGGAACGGAGGCACATTGTGGGACTGAGGAAAGCGTTCGGTTCGGTGGCGGCCACCGGGATCGGTCTGGGTCTGGTGGCGGCGGGGTTCGTGGGGTGCGCCGCGACGGCGCCTTCCCCCCCGGCGGATACCACCGCCGCCGCCCCCCAACCGCCGGTTGCCACGGCTGCCGTTCCCACTCCGTCCGCGACTCCGGTTCCGGACACGCCCTCGGCCGGGGACGCGCCGCCGGCGTCACAGCCCGGGACCGCAACCCCCGTGCCGGCGCCCATCACGACGGACGAGGCGGTGGAGGCGGAGCCGGAGGAGGATGCGGTACCGGCACCCGATCCGGCGGCCGACGCGCTCGCGGCGTACGAGGAGGCCATGGCCGCTTACCAGCACGGCGACCTGGAGGCCGCGCTGGACCACCTGGACGATGCGTACCGGGCGATGCTGGAGATCCCGGAGGACGGGGCGCCGGAGCTGCTCGAGCAGCGGGAGAACCTCAGGGTGCTGGTGGCCCGGCTCGTGCTCGAGATCGAGGCCGGCGAGGCGGCGGCGGCCAACGGGAACGGGAGCTCGATCCCCGTGGAGGTCAACGAGCACGTGGCGCGGGAGCTGGCGTCGTTCCAGGGGCCCGAGCGGGAGTTCTTCCTGGCCTCGTACCGCCGTTCGGGACGGTACCGCCCGATGATCGTGGAGAAGCTCCGCGCCGCCGGCCTGCCCGAGGAGCTGTCGTGGCTTCCCCTGATCGAGAGCGGGTTCAAGACGCGGGCGTACTCGAGGGCCAGGGCGCTGGGGCTCTGGCAGTTCATCGCCTCCACGGGGTACCGGTTCGGGCTGGCCCGCAACCGGTTCGTGGACGAGCGGCTGGACCCGGAGAAGTCCACGGACGCGGCGATCCGCTACCTGAGCCACCTCCACGCGATCTTCGGGGACTGGCTGACGGCGCTGGCGGCGTACAACTGCGGAGAGCGGACCGTGCTCCGCGGGATCGAGCACCAGAGTACCGAGTACCTCGACTCGTTCTGGGACCTCTACCTCCGGTTGCCGGGGGAGACGCGCCGGTACGTGCCGCGGTTCATTGCGACGCTCCGGATCGTCTCGGACCCCGGCGGGTACGGGTTCGAGCTGCCGAAGCCCGACGACCCGCCGCAGGTCGCTGTGGTCACGGTGACGAAGAGCGTCGC
Source organism: Thermoanaerobaculia bacterium (assembly GCA_027067575.1). GTDB lineage: Bacteria > Acidobacteriota > Thermoanaerobaculia > Thermoanaerobaculales > Sulfomarinibacteraceae > JAMOVQ01. The sequence goes on from JAMOVQ010000142.1 coordinate 79,456, forward strand.
CCTCAAGAAGCTCGATGCGGCCCTCGGACTCCCCTCCGGGACGCTCGCCGAGCTCAACCCGGAGCTGCGCCTCAAGGCGACGCCGCCCTCGGCGTACGCGCTCCGCGTCCCGGCGTCCGTGGAGGCGATCGTCCCGGAGAAGGTGGCGGCGCTCCCCGTCTGGTCGCCGCCGCGGCCGAAATGGGTGACCCACCGCGTCCGCCGCGGCGAGACGCTCTCCTCCATCGCGCACCGCTACCGCACCTCCGTCCGGTCGATCCAGCGGCTCAACGGGCTCCGCAACCCCAACCGCCTCCGGATCGGGCAGCGGCTGAAGGTGCCCGTGGGGCGGACCTGGTCCGGATCGGCCTCCGGGGCGTCCGGCCGGAGCTCCGGTACGGGCCGCGGGCGGATCGTCCGGTACCGGGTCCGCAGGGGGGACACCCTCTGGCGGATCGCCCGGCGGTTCGGGACCACCGTCTCCTCGATCCGGCGGCTGAACGGCCTGCGGGGGAACACGATCCGGGTCGGGCAGGTGCTCAAGGTGGAGTCCCGGAGGCGGTGATGGCCGGGCCGCCCCTCGCTGATCCTCTCCGGGGCGGGAAGGGCAGCGGGCGGTGAACGCCCTGCGCGGACGGGTGGCCAGGGGCGGGGCGGTGATCTCGGCCGGGACGCTGGTCACACGGGTCCTCGGCTTCGCCCGGGAGATCCTCTCCGGGGCGTACTTCGGGACCGACGCCCGGTTCGACGCGTTCGTCGTGGCGTTCTCCGTACCGAACCTGTTCCGGCGGGTGTTCGGGGAAGAGATGTTCGAGCGGGCGTTCCTGCCCCCGTTCCGGCGGCTCGTCGCCGAGGGCAGGACCGCCGAGGCCCGGGCGTTCCTCGTCCGCAGCTTCCTCCTGGCCACGGCGGCGATGACCGGCGTGGCGCTCGGCGTGCTCGCGGTGTTGCCGTGGATCGTCCGCCTCCTGGCGCCGGGGTTCGACCGGGCGACCCTCGTACAGGCCGTGGTGCTGGCCCGGCTGTTCGTGCCGTTCCTCGTCGTCATCGGGGTGGCGGCGTTCCTCGGGGCCGTGCTCCAGTTCTCCCGCAGGATGATGCTGTTCAGCCTGGCGCCGGCCGTGACGAACATCGTCATCGTCGCGGTCCTCGTCGCCGGGCACCGCCGGCTCTCGGTGACGGCGCTGGTGGTGGGCTGGCTGGCCGGCGCCGCTGCGGCGGTGCTGGTCCAGGCGCCGGCGGCGATCCGGGTCGTCCGCGCCCTGCCCGCCCCGGGGCCGGACGCCGCGCCCCCGGCCCTGGCGCCGGCGCTGGTCCAGGGCGGGCACGTGCTGGCCGCCTCCGTGGTCCTCAAGAGCGTGGAGGTCGTGGACCGGGTCGTCGCCTCCCTCGTCGGCGCCGGCGCCATCTCCTCGCTCTACTTCGCCTTCCGGCTCGTCCACCTGCCGTTCTCCGTGCTCTCGCTGGCGTTCAGCCGGAGCCTCGTTCCGGAGCTGTCGCGGCTCAGGGGGGAGCGGGACGAGGAGGGGTTCGCCGGGATGATCGGGTTCGGCCTCGCCGCGAACCTCGTGGTGCTCCTCCCGCTGGCGGCGTTCCTCGCCATCCTCGCCCCACCGGTGGTGGCGGTGTTCTACGAGCGGGGCGCCTTCGGCGTCCGGTCCGTCGCCGAGACGTCGCTGGCGTTCACATGGTACGCCCCGGCGATCGTGGGGATGGGGTTGATCGCCCTGATGAACCGGGTCTTCGCGGCGCTGGAGGACAACCGGGTGCCGCTCCTGGCGGCGGCGCTGGGCGCGGCGGTCAACATCGGCCTCGACCTGGCGCTGTACCGGACGCCGCTCCGGCAGGGCGGGATCGCCCTGGCGAGCTCCGTGGCGCTGGCCCTCCAGGCGGTGGTGATGACCGCCGCGCTGGCCCGGTTCGGCGTCCGTGTCCCCTGGCGCCGCGTCCTCCGGGAGACGGCGGGCGTGGTGCCCGTCCTCGCCTGGACGGCGGCCGTGGCCACCGCCTGGCGGCTCCGGTGGGCGTGGGACCGCGGGTTCGGGTGGAGCCTGCTGGGGCTCGTCGCGGCCGGGGTGGTGGCGCTGGGGCCGGTCCTGCTCCTCCTGCGGGGGCTTCGCACGCGCCGCGTGGCCTGAGCGCCGGGTCCGGGCGGGGCCGTTCCGGGCCCGTGTCAACCTTCCGGCCCGCGGTGCGTCGGACGGGTGGCTGTCGTCCCGGGCCCCGGGTGCTCCCCGGGAAACCGAAAGGGAGGTCGAGATGAAGCGTGCCCCGATCGTGATCGCAGTGCTGCTGCTCGCAGCGCCCCTGATGGCCCAGACGGCCGGACCAGCCCCCGGTTCGCCCCAGGCGACCGTCATCCGGTTCCTCCAGCTCTCCGAGGACCAGGTCGCCACCTGGCAGGACCTGGCGGCGGCCCGGGAGGAGGCCGCGGCGCCGATCCGCGAGGCCCTGGGCGCGGTCCACGACCAGCTCGCCGAGCTGTTCGCCCAGGAGGACCCCGACCCGGCCGCCGTCGGCACCCTCGTGCTCGAGCGCCGGTCGCTGGAGGCCGAGCTCGTCGAGGTCCAGCGCGCCTACGTGGAAGGGTTCGAGGCGATGCTCGACGAGGAGCAGGCCGGGAAGCTCGGGGCCGTCCGGAAGGCGGCCGCGCTGGAGCCGGTCGTCCCGGCGTTCCGGAAGGTCGGCCTCGTCAGGCCCCACTGACCCAACGATCCCGCCCCTTCCCTTCGCAAGAAAAGGGGACACTCCCTTTCTTATTGGGATCGTGTCTCAACGGAGCGAGGCGCTCCCCATCGAGGCCTCTCTCGCCACCTCGTAGGATAGGGACACTTCCCATTCCGAGAAGGGAACCCTCGGCTTCCTTCGACGCCTGGGAAAGACGGCGGGGCCGCCGGGACGGGGGTCAGGCGGGGGCGCCGGTGGGTAGGAGACGGAAGGCGATCCGCTGGACCGGGGCCGTGGCCAGCGCCTCTCGGAGCGCCTCCGCCGTCCACGGTCGGGCCTCGATCACCCGCCCCTCGGCGTGGACGGTCAGCCCTCTCCCCTCCAGCGGCCAGGGGCGCAGCCGAAGCGTTCTGGGATCCTCGCGCTGCACAGTCACGGGGACGGTCTCCCCGCCGCGGGAACGCACCTCGAGGGTGAACGGCCCGGGTCTGGCGGCGCAGAGGAGGACCGCCAGGGCGTCCGCGGCGGCGAGGATGGCACCGTTCGCCGCGTGGGCGCCGGTTGCCAGCGCCTGGGCGTACCGGGGATCGGCTTCGAGCGCCGTCCTCGCTCTCGACGCCTGCGTCTCGAGCCGTTCGAGGAACGCCTCCGCCAGCCGTCCGGTCCCGGCGTCGCCCGCCTGCCGGGCCTCTTCCCGCTTGCGCCGGGCGAGCCGCGCCGTGTGCTCGGCCACCAGCAGGCCCGCGTACCGGGAGAACGCCTCAGCCAGGGACACGCTCCGCTCCCAGATTTCCAGGTGCGGCCCGGCGGGCATTCGGTCGAACGTCCGCGGCCGGCCCTCGCCGTCGACCCCCGGGTCCGCATCGAACGCCGTCCAGCCGGCGTCGTGGAGCAGCACTGCTGCGAGGGTCTCGGCCCGGGGTGAGGGCCGGGGGAACGGACGCACGCCCCAGTGGGCGGCGATCTGCCACGCCAGGAGACCGTGGGATGCCTGGGCGACGGCGATCCAGCGGCCCGGGGCGTCAGGGAGGAGGAACATGGGCGTATTGTACGCCAGTGGCCGGGGTGGGGTAGGCTTGCTCCATGCGTCTCGGCGCTCTCCTGACGCTCATTGCGGTGTTTGCGGTCCCCCCTGGTGTCTCCGCCGGTGGTTCTCCATCGGTCGTACTGATCACCATGGACACCACCCGCGCCGATCACCTGGGGTGCTGGGGAGGAAGCGCCATCACGCCTGCCCTCGACGCTCTCGCCGCCCGGGGCGTGCGGTTCGAGCGGTGCGACGCCACGGTTCCCGTCACACTGCCGTCCCACGCGACGCTGATGACGGGGCTGCTTCCCCCACGCCACGGCGTCCGGGACAACGGGCGGTTCCGTCTCGCGCCGGAGTTCGACACGGTGGCCGAACGGTTCCGGGTCGCAGGTTTCGACACCGGTGCCGTGGTGGCCTCCGTGGTCCTCGCCCGCCGATTCGGGCTGGATCAGGGGTTTCGGGTCTACGACGATGTTCCCGGAGGCCGGGAGACGCGCGCCGCCGAGGCGGTCACCGACGCGGCACTGCGCCTGCTCGGGCGTCTCCGCCGGCCGTTCTTGCTGTGGGTTCACTACTACGATCCCCACGCGCCGTACGAGCCGGCTCAGGAGCTCGTCCGGGGCCGGGGAGACGCCGCTCGCTACGACGGGGAGATCGCCGCCATGGACCGTGCCATCGGACGGCTGCTGAAGACGCTCCCCCGGCAGACCGTTGTCGTGGCGGTGGGCGACCACGGCGAGATGCTCGGCGAGCATGGGGAGGCCACGCACGGCGTTCTTCTGGAGCACGGCGCACGGCGCGTTCCACTCATCGTCGCCGGGCCCGGCGTCCGGCGGGGAGCCGTCGTCCGGGCGCTCGTGGCGACCGCCGACGTGGCTCCCACCCTCGCCGCTCTCGGCAACGTTCCGTTCGGTCCGTGTGACGGCCGTTCGCTGATCCCGGCCCTGGAAGGGCGGCCGATCCCTGGCCGGACGACGTACTGTGAGAGTCTCCTGCCGCTGTACACGTTCCGATGGCACCCCCTCCGGGCGCTCTCCGATGGCCGCTGGCTGTTCATCGCCGGCGCCCGGAACCGGCTCTACGATCTCCGGCGCGACGCCGGTGAACGACACGACGTGGCAACGGAGCACCCCCGGATCGTCCGGCGATGGGCCCGGCGGCTCGACGTGATGCGGGATCGGTGGGGAGACCGGAGAGCCCCTCTCGAAGGCCCGGTGGACCGGGAGATGCGGCGCTCGCTGGCCGCCCTCGGGTATCTCGGGTCCGAAGCGGCCGGGGATGTGGACGAGGGCGCGCTTCCCGATCCGTACGGCCTCGTCTGGATCGCCGCCTCGCTCCTCGACGCCGGACGTGCGGTGGAGGCGGGGCGGTGCTCGGAGGCGAAGCCGATCCTTCGCCGGATCCTCGCGGCGAGTCCGGAAACCGTTCCGGCGCTCCAGCTGGCCGGCGTCTGCGCCATGGGCGAGGGGCGCTTCGAAGCGGCGCTCGGGCTCTTCCGGCGTGCCGCGGCACTGGACCCCGAAGCCGCCACCGCCCGGGCGAACGCGGCGGGGTGCCTGCTCCGGCTCGGCCGGGACCACGAGGTGATCCGGTGGTACCGGGAGGCTCTCGAGCTCGATCCCGCGATTCCGGAGGCCGCGGTGAACCTGGCGCATCTCCTGCGGAAGCGGGGAGACCGTGCGGCGGCGCGGGCCGTCCTCGATCGGGCGCTCGAGGCGGGGGGGGACCATCCCCGGGTCCTTCTCGAGAGGGGGCTGATCGACGCCGAGGCCGGCCGGTTTGCCCAGGCGCTCGATGCGTTCCGCAGGGGGCTTGCGCTGTCCCCCGAAGATCCAGACCTCGTGGAGAACGCCGCACGCGCCGCGTACGCGCTGGGCCGGGACACGGCAGCCGTCCGGCTCTACCGGCGCCTCGCGGCGCTCCGCCCGCGGGACCCCGGTCCCTGGAAGACGGCCGGAGCGATCCTGCTCGACCGGCTCGGTGATCTCCAGGCGGCGCGGGAGGCGTTCGGGCGGGCGCTCGAGCTCGAGACCGACTCCGCCGAGCGGCGGGAGCTCACCCGGATGATCGTCGGACTGGACAGGGCCGTCGCTGGCCCTGGCGGTGACGGCTCCTGATGCTCACGCCTCGCACGAGCTGCGGTGGAGCTCACGGAGTCGAAAAGCCCTGACGGGTGAGCGAGCACGTTCCGGTGCAGGACCGTATGGGAACGAACAGGCCGGCCGTGACGGTGGACTGCGCCCTCGGAGAAAAGGAGTGTCCCTTTTTCGTGGGTTGTGGTGGTGGACGTCTCGCGGAAATGGAGAGAGTCCCGTTGTCGCAAGGAGGACGTTGTCCCGGACGGCGGAGCGGAGTACGATGGGGTCACTGTTTCCGGCCCGTTTCGGAAACCCGGGAGGAGAACATGGCTCGGATGCGTCTGTCGTCTGTCTCGATTGCCGTGATGGTCGCCGTGGCAACGGCGTTGCCGGTTGGGGCCATCACCCGGAAGGAGCCGGTGTCGCTCGACCGGCTCCAACGAGTCCACCGCCCGTTCCACCGCGGGAGGGTCGTGGCGCCGCTCCAAGAGGTGCTCGATCGGACCCCCAACGCGGCGGCGTGGCTCGCGGCACGGGCGGCCCTGGGGAAGGACGCGGCGGTGATGCTCGATCTCAGGACCGGGGAACCGGCCCTCGTGCGGGGGAAGCCGGAGCCCTGGATTCCGGGTGCGGGAAACCGGTTGAGCCTCGCAGACCTGTCCGGAACCCTGGGACGCAGCGTCACCGCGGTCGACGCCGGGCTCCTGCGGGACCTCGCGGATCGGTTCGTGGAAGGGCACGAGACGCTGCTCCGGGTCCCGCGGGACGAGCTCGCCTTTCTGGAGGCCGTTCCGGTCGGGCGGTCACTGTGGGTGGTCACGTACGAACACAGACCAGGCGGCGTGCCCGTCGAGGGTTCCCGGCTGACGCTGGTGATCGGCCATGGCAACCTGATCCTCTGGGGCAGCGAAAAGATCGCTCCATTGCCGGCAACCCGGTCCGTGCCCACCGTCCCGCGGGAGAGGGCGAAGGAGGCCGTGGCGGCCCTGGTGGGCTGGGATCCGGGACGGGACCGCTGGCTCGGCGATGGCGTGCTGCGTCTGCTGCTCGAGGCGCGGGACGTGGATCTCTCCCGGGTCCCTCTCGGTGCTGGGACGGACCACCGGCTCGTCTGGGAGCTCCAGTTTCACAGGGACGGCGTGACGGGAACGTGGTTCGCCCGCGTGGATGCCCTGACGGGGGAGCTTCTCGAGTTCGGCGACGTCAACCGGTACGGCGGCGTTCGCGGCGGTGTGGAGCCGAAAACATGGACCGACGCCGAGAAGCGGTGGCCGCTGCCGCTGGTCCACCTGAGCACCGGAGGGTACACCTCCCCCGAAGGGTTGTTCGCCGACCCGGGCAGCGCCGTCACCGGGGATCTCCAGGGTGAGCTGACTACGATCAAGGACCAGTGCGGCACGGCCGGGGCGCCGGCGGTGGCCGCGGACTCCTCGGGGGACATCGACTTCGGCACCGGACCGGCCAACCCCGCAGGTGATGCCGACTGCACGACGAACGGTGTCGGCGAGAACGGCGGGGAGCACAACACCCACGCAGCCCGTTCCGCGTACTACCACATCACATGGATCAAGGAGAAGGGGCGGAAATGGCTTCCGGCGAACAACTGGCTCGCCTCCGCCCACGAGGTCCAGGTCAACATCGCGGACGTCTGCAACGCCTATTGGAGCTCCTCGGGGTTCAACGGCTTCTTCCAGGAGGGCGTCTCCTCCTCGGGAATCCACTGCTTCAACACGGGCGAGATCGCCGGCGTCTTTCTCCACGAGGTGGGGCACGGGCTCGACCAGAACGATGCCCAGGGCACGGCCGACGGCGGCACCGGCGAGGCCTACTCCGACACCCACGCCATGCTTCAACTCCACGACTCGTGTATCGGCCCCGGTTTCTGGGACCGCCAGTGCACGGGGTACGGGTTGCCGTGCGTCGAGTGCTCGGGGGTGCGCGACACGGATTACGCGAAGCACGTGGATGGCAACGGTGATCCGGTGAGCGATCCGTTCACCCCGGCAAACTTCACCGGTCCGCACTGTCCGGACGGCCTGTTCGGCAGTGGCCCGTGCGGCAAGGAGGTCCATTGCGAATCGTACCCGGGCACCGGTGCGGTCTGGGATCTCGCAGTCCGGAAGCTGGGTGCCACCATGGACGAGGCCACGGCGTGGTACGTGACGGAGCGTGACTGGTACCTCGGGATGCAGATCGCCACCGGCATGTTCAACTGCAACGACTCGACGTTCGCCTCAGACGGCTGTGCGGCCACCTCGTGGTACCAGGCGATGCTCGCGGCGGACGACGACGACGGAGACCTGACCAACGGGACCCCCCACGCCTCGGCGCTGTATGCGGCGTTCGCCGACCACGCCATCGCGTGCGGAACGGATCAGGATGCGGCCAACCAGGACCACTCGGCATGTCCCGCCCTCGCCGTCCCCACGGTGAACGCCGCTGCGGGAACGGACACGATCACGGTCTCCTGGGACGCCGTCACCAACGCCACGGAGTATGTGGTGCTCAAGAACCACGGTGAATGCGCCGAGGGGTACGTACAGGCCGCCGTGGTGGCGGCACCGGCCACGAGCTGGACGGACACCGATGTCGCCCGCTACACGGCGTACTCCTACCGCGTGATCGCACGGACGGACAACGAGTCCTGTTTCTCCGAGGCATCGAACTGCGCCACGGCGACGCTGGTGGACTGCCCGGCCTCCGTGGAATCGCCTCCGGTCCTGACGGCGCCCGCGGACAACCGGGTGGACGTGGCGTGGGACGACAGCGGCAACTGCTCGACGTTCAACGTCTACCGGCGGCAGGGAGGATGCGCCGATTCCGGCTTCGTGAAGATCGGCTCGTCCGCAGCCTCTCCGTACACGGACAACGCCGTCTCGGGCGGTGTCGCCTACGGGTACCGGATCACCGCGGTGGATCCCGATGGAGTGCTGGAGAGCGGTCTTTCCCCGTGCGCCGAGATCACGGCGACCGGCGTGTGCAACGAGGAGCCAGCGTTCGCTGGCGCCACGGCTGCCGTCAACAGCCACACGGGGGCGTGCGGCATCGACGTCCTCTGGAACGCCGGATCCACGGTCTGTCCCGGCCAGGCGGTGGTCTACAACGTCTATAGGGACATCTCGTCGCCGTTCACGCCTTCGGCTGGCAACCGGATCGCCTCCGGTGTCACCGGGACGGCGTACCACGATGCCGCGGTCCAGTACGGAACGACGTACTACTACATCGTGCGTGCCGAGGCGCTGAGCGGGGCGGGCAGCGGTCCGAACGGCGGCCGTGAGGATGGCAACACGATCGTGGTCTCGGCTGCACCGAGTGGACCCGACAGCGACCTCTTCGCCGACGACGTGGAAAACGGGGCGGGATCGTGGCAGACCGCGGCGGGACCGAACGACGGCGGCAATACGGCGCAGTGGGAGCAGGTGACCGATTCCAGTCACTCGCCGGATCACGCATGGTTCGTCTCGGACGAGGGCTCGGTCAAGGACCAGCTGCTGGCCATGGGCCAGGGTGTGGCGATCCCGGCAGGGGCACCGGCCGTTCTCGAGTTCTGGCACGCCTACGACACGGAGTCCGGCTACGACGGTGGGGTGCTCGAATACACCACCGACGGGGGAAGCGCCTGGCAGGACATCCTCGATGGTGACGGAAACACCGTTCCGTCCGACTCCGGAAGGTTTCTTTCCGGGGGGTACACCCGCACGCTCTCCACCGCCTATTCCAATCCGTTGCCAGGTCGTCAGGCGTGGTCGGGAGACTCTTCCGGGTGGGTTCATGTCGCGGTGGACGTCTCGGCGATGGCGGGCACCACCGTGGCGTTCCGCTGGCGGATCGGGTGTGACAGCTCGGCAAGCCGCGACGGCTGGTGGCTGGACGATATCCGCATCTACTACGGCTCCGCCTGCTCCGGTTGCACCACGGCGCCGGATTTTGCCGGACTCGACACCCTGACAGACCACGGCACCCCCCAGACCGCGCTGGACCTCTCGTGGAACGCTGCAACCGTGCACTGCGGAAGCGATGCGCCCCGGTACCGCGTCTACCACGGCGCCGACACCGCAAGCGTGGACTTCGGAACACCGGTCCTCGAGACGGAGGCCACCGCGATCCGGATCATGGGTATCCTTCCGGGGCAGCACTGCTTCGCAGTCCGGGCCCGGGACGGGATGGGGAATGAAGACGCCAACACGACGATCCTGTGCGCCACCCCCGCCTCGGCCCAGATCGGCTCGGGGGACGCCGACTGTGGGGGCTCCATCGACACGGCGGACATCCCGGCGATCGTCGCGGTGATTTTCGGTGCGGCCGACTGTGGTTCGGGGTTCAGTGCGGCGGACGTCGACGCCTCCGGGCGCGTCGACGCAGGCGACCTTGGATCGGAGATCACGTACCTCCACGATGCGCTCTGACCCGGGTGGGAGCCGGCGGCAGCCGGCTCCCACGGCCGTCGTGGTAAGCTGCGGCCGCAATGGTGCATTTCGGGACCTCGGGCTGGCGGGGGATCGTGGGGCGCGAGATCACCTTCCGGAAGGTCCGGACGGTGGTGCAGGCGATCCTCGACGTGATGGACGGAGCCTCCGACGGCCCCCTCGTCATCGGGTATGACACCAGGATGCTGTCGGAACGGTTCGCCCGCACGGCGGCGGCCGTCGCCTCGAGCAACGGCGTACCGGTCCGGCTACCCGGACGGGACGTCCCGGCACCAACGCTTTCTCACGCCGTCCGCCGGCTTGGGGCCCGGGCCGGGATCCTGTTCACCGGGAGCCACAACGCACCGGAGTACTCGGGCCTCAAGCTGTACACCGTCCAGGGAACCCTGGCACCGACGGAGCTGACGGACCGCGTCGAGGAGCGGTACCTGGAGATCGAGCCCCACTGGGAGGACGTGTTCCTGCCCCAGCCGGAGTTCGTCGAACGGAGCGATCCCAAGCCGCCGTACCTCGAGCAGCTCCAGGAGCTGATCCGCTGGGACGTGATCCGCGAGGCCGGCCTCAAGGTCGCGGTGGACTTGCTGTTCGGCTCGGCGCGGGAGTACCTCGACCACATCCTGCTGGAGAACGGGATCGAGACCGTCGTCATCCACAACACCCGCGATCCGTACTTCGGCGGGTACGCGCCGAACTGCACCTCCGAGGTGCTGACACGGCTCCGGGACGTGGTCCGGAGAGAGAAGGCCGATCTGGGACTGTCCACCGACGGCGACGGCGACCGGTTCGGCATCCTCGACGCCGGCGCACGGTTCAAGGAGTCCAGCCTGGTCCTCGCCCTGGTGCTGGACTACCTGGCGCGGCACCGTGGTCTTCAGGGTGGCGTGGGCCGGACCCTCTCCACCTCGCACCTGATCGACGCCGTGGCGCGGGAGCACGGGCTCGAGGTCGTGGAGACCCCGGTCGGGTTCAAGAACTTCGGCCCGCTCCTGGTGGACGGCACCCTGGAGTTCGCCGCCGAGGAGAGCGCGGGGCTGGCGTGGGCGGCGCACCTGCCGGAGCGGGACGGGATCCTCGCCTGCCTCCTCGTCACGGAGATGGTGGCCGCCGAGGGTGCGACGCTCCACGAGCTGGCCCAGCGGCTGTTCTCCCGGGTCGGGCTGTACGTCTACCGGAGGACACAGGTGCCCCGGACCGAGCGGCTCGAGAAGCGGCTTCAGGAGCTGCGGAAACGCGACTGGGACGAGCTCGGCGGCCGGAAGGTCGTGGCGGTGGACCGGCGGGACGGGCTCAAGCTCGTCTTCGAGACCGGAGGGTGGCTGATGCTCCGGCTCGCCGGGACGGAGCCGAAGATCCGGATTCATGCCGAGGGACGGAGCCAGGAAGAGTTCCGCCATCTGATGCACGAGGCGCGCAGCCTGCTCGGGCGCGCGGGGAGGTAGCGAGATGTTCGAGATCGAACTGGTGCTGGGACGTGAGGTGCTGGACTCCCGGGGCAACCCGACGGTGGAGGCCGAGGTCGTGCTGATGGGTGGAGCCGTGGGCCGGGCCATCGTCCCGTCCGGGGCCTCCACGGGGTCCCGCGAGGCGCTGGAGCTGCGGGACGGCGACGAGACGCGGTTCGGCGGCAAGGGTGTGCTCAAGGCCGTGGAGCACGTCAACGGTCCGCTGGCCGATGCCGTGGAGGGTCTCGACGCGCGGGACCAGGCCGCGGTGGACATGGCGCTGCTCGAGACCGACGGGACGCCGAACAAGTCCGTCATGGGCGCCAACGCGATCCTGGCGGTCTCGCTGGCTGTGGCGAAGGCCGCCGCGGAACAGGCCGGCCTGCCGCTGTATCAGTACCTTGGCGGGTGCGGGGCGCGGGTGCTGCCCGTCCCGCAGATGAACGTCCTCAACGGCGGCGTCCACGCGGACAACTCCGTCGATCTCCAGGAGTTCATGATCGTGCCGCTGGGGTTCGACACCTTCGCCGAGGCGCTCCGGGCGGGCGCCGAGGTGTTCCACGCCCTCAAGGGGGTCCTGCGGGAGCGTGGGCTCTCCACGGCGGTGGGCGACGAGGGCGGGTTTGCACCGGATCTCCCGAACAACCGGGCGCCCCTCGACCTGATCGTGGAGGCGATCGGAAAGGCCGGGTACGAGTCCGGCGCCCAGGTCGCCCTGGCGATGGATCCGGCGGCCTCCGAGTTCTTCTCGGACGGGGCGTACAACCTGACCGGAGAGGGCCGGACCGGTCTCTCGGCCGCGGACATGGTGGACTACTACGAGGAGCTCGTGGACGCCTACCCCATCGTCTCCATCGAGGACGGCCTCGCCGAGGGCGACTGGGAGGGGTGGAAGCTCCTGACCGAGCGGCTCGGCGGGCGGATCCAGCTCGTGGGTGACGACATCTTCGTCACCAACCCGGAGATCATCGCCCGGGGGATCCGGGAGGGGATCGCCAACTCGGTGCTGATCAAGCTCAACCAGATCGGCAGCCTGACCGAGACGCTGGAGGCGATCCGGATGGCCCATCACGCCGGGTACACCACGGTGATCTCCCACCGCTCCGGCGAGACCGAGGACACCACCATCGCCGACCTCGCCGTGGCCATGGCCACCGGCCAGATCAAGACGGGATCCGCCTCCCGGTCGGAGCGGATCGCCAAGTACAACCAGCTGCTCCGGATCGAGGAGGAGCTGGAGCAGGGGGCGGTCTTCCTTGGCCGGCGGGCGTTCGCACGTTCCTGACCTCCGGTGGCTGAGCATCGCCGCCGGCGTGGCCGTGCTGATCGCGGCCCTTGGCCTGTTCTCGAGCGTCGTGGACCGCGGGTTCGGTGAGCTCGGGGCCGCCCGGGCGGAGCGCCGTCGGCTCGAGCAGGAGCGCGAGCGGCTCCAGCGGCGGGTCCAGGTGCTCGGGGAGACCCTGGACCGCATCCGGACCGACCCTGCCGCCGCGGAGGCGTTTGCACGGCACGAACTGGGCTGGATCCGCCCCGGGGAGGCCGTCGTCCTGCTCGCCACCCCCACCCCCGAGGCGATCCGCGTTCCCTTGACACGGCCCACCCCGACCCCTATACTCTCCCTTCGCGAGTGACGCGGGGTGGAGCAGTCCGGTAGCTCGTTGGGCTCATAACCCAAAGGTCGCAGGTTCAAATCCTGCCCCCGCAACCATTGAATAGACGACCTCCTCCTCCGGGAGGGGGTCTTTCGGTGTTCCGGGCGGCGTGAACTGGGTCTGCGGTCCGGGACATGGCGCCGGTGCCGGCCGCGGTTCCGTCACGGAGGCCACGGGCAGCACGGCCGGGCGGCCCTTCATCACCGGACCCCGGAGGCTCAGGACGTCTCGCCGTTCCCCTGGAGGCGGGGCAGGACGTACCGTTCCCACTCCTCCTCGAAGACGAGGGAGCCCATGTCCTCCATCCGGTCGAGATAAACCACGCCGTCGAGGTGGTCGTACTCGTGCTGGATCACCCGGGCGTGGAAGCCGTTCGCCGTCAGGGAGACCGGCTCACCCGTCACCGTCCGCGCCTTGACCTTGACCCGCCGGGCCCGGGGTACGACCCCGCGGAGGCCGGGGATGGAGAGGCACCCCTCCCAGTCCGACTCGACCTCCTCGCCGATGGGACGGACGGTCGGGTTCACGAGGACGGTGGGCTCCACCTCGGGCTCCCCGTCGGCCCCCGGGAGCCAGTAGGCGAACAGGCGGACCGACTCGGCCACTTGGGGGGCGGCCAGGCCGACCCCCTGCCCCTCGAACATCGTTCGGATCAGGCGCTCGGCGAACTCGACGAGCCAGACGGACCCGAACCGGTCCTCGGGGAGCGGCTCGGCGACCTCCCGGAGCACCGGGTGCCCCAGGCGGACGATGGTCAGTGGCTCGGAGGCCTCCATGGCCTCAGACCCCGCAGCTCCCGCCGGTGCAGCTGCACCCGCCAGCCGTGGCCGGCGTGTTGGGGTTGTCCACGGTGAACCCCGAGCCGCGGTGGTCGTCCACGAAATCCACCGAGGCCCCCTTGAGGTACGGCGCGCTCTGGGGATCGATCAGAACGTTGATCTCCCCGGCTTCCACCACCACATCCCCCTCGCGCCGGTCGTCGAAGGTGAACCCGTAGGCGAACCCCGAGCACCCCACGCCCTGGATGTAGATCCGGAGGTCCTTCCCCTCCGCCTCGGGCATCTGCCCGGCGAACTCCTTGACCTTCTCGATGGCCGTCTCCGACAGCGTGATCATCCGTTCCTCCCGTCGACTCTCGTCAGACTCTGGAACCCCGGCGCAAGAGCCGTGATTCCCGACGATGCTACTCGATGCTCTTCTCCCCGAGCCAGCGCTCCACCTCGATGGCCGCCATGCACCCCGTGCCTGCCGCCGTGATCGCCTGGCGGTACACGGCGTCCTGGACGTCTCCGGCGGCCCACACGCCCTCTACGGAGGTCCGGGTCGAACCCGGTTCGGTGACGATGTAGCCCGTCTCGTCCATCTCGAGCTGACCCTCGAAGATCTTCGTGTTCGGCTGGTGCCCGATGGCGATGAAGACGCCGTCGGTCGGCAGCTCCCGGCGCTCGCCGGTCCGGGTATCCTCGAGCACCACGCCGGTGACGCCGGTCTCCGGCGTGCCGAGGATATCCACCACCACCGAGTTCCAGGCGAACTCGATCTTCTCGTTGGCGAACGCCCGCTCCTGCATGATCCGCGACGCCCGCAGCCGGTCGCGCCGGTGGACCACCGTGACCTTCCTAGCGAACCGCGTCAGGAAGATCGCCTCCTCGATCGCCGTGTCGCCACCACCGACCACCACGACCTCCCGGTCCCGGAAGAAGAACCCGTCGCAGGTGGCACAGGCGGAAACCCCGTACCCCATCAGCCTCTTCTCCGACTCCAGCCCGAGGAGGCGGGCCGAGGCCCCGGAGGCGACGATCAGGGCATCGCAGGTGATGGGGCCGTGGCTGGCCGTCTCCACCCGGAACGGACGGACGCCGAGATCGACGGTGACGACCTCGTCCATGATCGTTCCGGCCCCGAACCGCTCGGCCTGTTCCTTCATCCGCTGCATCAGCTCCGGACCCATGATCCCCTCGGGGAACCCCGGGAAGTTCTCGACCTCGGTGGTGATGGTCAGCTGCCCGCCGGGCTGCATCCCCTCGATGACCATCGGGTCGAGCTCGGCCCGGGCCGTGTAGATCGCCGCGGTCAGGCCGGCGGGCCCCGATCCGATGATGAGCACCTTGAAATGGCGTTGCTTGGTCATGATCCGACTCCTTGAGGTTCGGGCTCCGTGGAGCGCGCACGCCCGCACGGCCGTTCATTATGAACCAAACCCGCGCCCGGCGCGACCCATTCCCGGAAGATATCGCTGCACCGGTATGGAACGCCCCTTCCCATGGCATCGCCAGGCGGGAGCCGGCGGCCGGCCCCTGCGCTCCGCGCGGGCGGCGCGCTGCCCGCGCGTCCCAGTGGGAGTGAGCTTCCCGCGGACCGCCCCCGCCCCCACGTCGGCCCGGCCCGAAGGGGAGCGTGGCGCAACGGCGCTGCCGGAGACGTGACCCCGGGGATCCGTCCGCGGTAAGATGAGCGGCTATGAGCCGTGACCGGGGATCCGGAAAGGTTTCGCGGAGGGGCTGGCTGGCCACAATCGGTCAGGGGACGCTCCTCGGCATGCTCCGCCGCGCGGAGGCGGAGGGGGGGTGGGAGCTCCACCGGCGGCACGCCGTCCAAGAGATCGCCTGGTCCGGCGACTCGCTCCGGGCGAGCCTCTCCCCGATCGGGTTGACCGTCGTCATCGGGGACGCCCTGGCCGACGGGACCCCGGCGTTCGAGTGCTCTTTCTGCCCGGAGGACCGGCAGCCGTGCCGCCATGTGGTGGCCACCGTGCTGCGGTGGATCGAGATCCGGACAACCATGCGGCGGAAGGGCCCCGGCACGGTCTGGCGGCGGTGGTCGCGGCAGCCGTTCCTGACGGTGGAGACGGGGGAGGCGGACCGGCAGGACCTCTCCCACCTGGAACCGGACACCCTCCTGTCCACGCTGGCGTTCCAGCTTTCCCTCAACCGTGAACGTGTGGCCACGGCCACCGTCGAGGGTGACGAGGTCGAGATCGAGATGACGCTTCCCTCCGGAGAGCGGCGGACCATCGTGTTCCGTGCCACGGCGCTCCCGCCGATCCTTCCCGCACTCCGGAACCTGCCGGGGCTCGAGCTCCGGGGGGAGCTCCAGGGGCTGGAGCTCTCCGAGCTGCGGTTCCGGCCCGGCCTGCTGGGGGACTGGCGGGAGGATGGGATCCACCTCGTCCCGGGATACCTCCTCCCCGGGGGGGATTTCGTGCCGCTGGACGGGGTCCGCGATCGGATCTGGGGCCGCTGGATCCGCGCGGGACACCGGCTATGCAGACTCTCCGATCCGCCCACGGGGCTGGTCCCGTTCTTCGAGAGCGGAACGCGGGTGCTGACGGGAAAGGAGGCGCTGGCGTTCCTGACCCTCGACCACCCCGTGCTTCGCCAGCAGCCGTGGTACCTGCCCCAGGGGCTGCTCAAGCGGTTCACGCGCCCCGTGACACCGGAGCTCGCGGAGATCGTCATCGACGTGGACGACCGTGGGCGGGTCAGACTTCGGGCGGGGTGGACGGTCGGGGACCGGAAGCTGTCGTGGAACGATTTCCTCCGGCTGCGGCGGACCGGGTTCACCCGGGTCGGGGAGGCGATCGTCAGGACCCCGGACCTCGGCTGGCTCGAGGGCACGGGGTTCCGGCTGCCGGGCCGGGGCGCCCGGCGGGGAATGGTTGGGGA
>JAMOVQ010000143.1 GCA_027067575.1 Thermoanaerobaculia bacterium
GCCCCCAGACGGGGTTGCCCAGCTGTGATGCTTCCCGCGCCAGTGGGGCGATCTCGTCGTCCAGCGTCTCCAGCGACGCCTCGAGCCTGCGGATCCGTTCCCTGAGTCGGTGACGCGGGGCGGAGGGTGGGGGGCCGTACCCGCGTTCGAGGCGTTGAAGCTCCAGGCGGGCGCCGTACAGCCGCCCCTCGAGCCGCTCCTTGCGGCGCATGAGCCGGACGAGGCGGTGCTCCTCCTCCAGGAAGGCGTCGAGGATCCCGATCTCCTCCTCGAGCTCGCGCAGGATCAGGGCGGTCCGCCAGCGGAGCATGCTCTTGGACACCTTGACGTCGGCCCAGACATGGTCGCCCACGAACAGGATGTCGTCACCGGACAGCCCGAGCCACGCCTCCACCTGCATGGCGTCGCCGCCGAGGTAAACGCCGGGGGAGCGGATCCCCAGCGGGGCGGGCCGGAGGTCCCCCTCGTCGCTGGTGACGGAGAACAGCGGCAGGCGGCGTGCGAAGAACTCGGGCTTGCGGGCCTGGACCACCACGAGCTCGAACAGCTCCCGCCAGGACATGCCGGAGGGCAGGTACGGGTCGAAGGCGTACTCCATGACCCGCCGCACGTACGGCCACTCGGCGTTGGTGATCATCAGCAGCCGCTTGCCGGCCTCGCGCTGGTCGAGCAGGGCGAGGGCCGCGTCAGGGTCGGGCTCCACCACCCTCCCAGGATCGGCCAGGATCCGTTCCTTGAGCGTGCCCTCCACGTGGGCCTCGTCCACGGCGGCGTGGAGCCGGCGGAACAGGTCGGTGTAGCCGTGGACGTTCCGGATCCGTCCTGCGTCGAGGAGGTCCACCGCCTGCGCGTACAGCCAGCTCTCCGACAGGGTGAACAGCGTGTTGAGGAAGACCCAGCGCGGCTCGGCCAGCTCGACGAGGGTGCGGCCGTACGCCGCCTTGCGTTCGCCGTACTCGAGCGGGCGGGTCCCGTGGCTCGCCTCCACGACGTACCCGAACCGGTTCGCCTTGACGATGTTCCCGAGCTCCGTGTCGATGACGAGACCCCGGATGATCCGGTCGGCCTCGTACCGCAGCCCCGCGAGTGGCCACCCGGCGGACTCCAGACGGCTCCGGACGTGTTCGTACGCGAGCCCCTCCCACTCGGAGACCCGGTAGTGGACCAGGGTGTAGTCCATGTCGTACCCGACGGCCCCGATGGAACGCAGGTTCAGCGTGCGGTTGCAGTAGATACGCCGCTCCCGTGGCACGCCGCCGTCGGTCCGGTCCGTTCCCGATCCCACGGGCGCCACTATACCGCGCCGTTTCCGGGGCCGTCGCGCACCGGCTAGCTGGGGGGTGAACCGGCGGCCGGCCCCCGCGCTTCGCGCGGGCTGAGCGCCTCGCCCGTGCGTCCCGGTGGGAGCGAGCTCCCCCCGGGCCGCCCGTGCGACGCGCTGGCGCCGCCTGCGGCGTCGCTGCCGGCCGCCTGGGCTTCGTTGGAGGGCTTCGAGTCATCGACTTTGAATGAACGGGGCCGCGAGTCTCGCACCCCGGGACCGCCCCCGCCGCGGTCGCTTCGTCGTCACGACCGCC
>JAMOVQ010000144.1 GCA_027067575.1 Thermoanaerobaculia bacterium
ACGACCTCCACGAGTTGGCCCCAGGCCAGCCAGGGGAGATCTGCGTTCGGCCCACGGGACTGTCCGACGGTCTGATGCAGCGGATCGAGTACATCGACGATCCCGAAGCCACGGCCAGGTTGTGGCGGGGCGGTTGGCTCCACACCGGGGATGAGGGTGTCATGGACGAGGAAGGGTTCTTCACCTTCCTCGACCGGAAGAAGGACGTCATCCGACGGCGGGGCGAGAATATCGCCTCGCAGCAGGTGGAGCACGTCCTCCTCAGCCACCCCAACGTCGCCCTGGCCGCCGTGGTGGGCGTGCCCTCCGAACTCGGCGAAGAGGAGGTCCTGGCCCTGATCGTTCCCATCGCGCCCGTAGAACCGCAGGAGCTGGCGGCCTACTGCCTGGAACGACTGGCAGCCTTCAAGGTTCCCGAATGGTACCGTTTCGTCGAGGAGCTGCCCACGACACCGACGGGACGCGTCAAGAAGGCGGAGCTCAAGGCCGGAGGGGACCTGACCAACGGCGCTGTCAAGATCAACGTCGCAGACATCGCGAGGAATACACCATGAGAGAAAAGATCTACGAGTTCGAACCGTACAACCGGGCGCAGAAGAACCACACCCTCGAGGTGGCCCGGCTCGCGGCCAACGCCGCCCTGACGGCGCCCAAGGCCGGCGGCGTGGACGGCGTCGAGTGCGAGATCCTGACGGGCGACGACCTCCTGGCGCTGGCCGACGCCATGGAGCGCGAGTCCCACAACTTCTCCGGCCACGTCAAGCGCCGTTTCCTCTACGAGACCGTCATGGCCCGCGAATCCGACGTCTGTCTCGTCATCGGCCACTACCGGTCGGCGGGCACCCCGCTCGACGCCGGGTGCGGCTTCTGCGCCGGACGGATGGACTGTTCCTTCGTCTACAACGCCAGGAAGACCGAACACGGCGTGATCGACCTCAGCGCCGTCCCCCCGGAGGAACGAGCGAAGGTTCCTTTCCACGGCCCCATGTGCGTTCCCAGGAACCTCGACCTCGGCATCGCCGTGGGCTCGGCAATGCTCATCACCCAGCGGCTCCTCGTGGACGCCATGCCGTTCTACACCGTTTCCGTGGCCGCGCAGCGGATGGGCGTCCTGCCCCGTTCGTGGATCAAGGTCGGCATCCTGATGTCGTCCCGTCAGAAGAACCCCTACGTCGACGTCCTCCCGGACTACCACCTCCACAACCTGGCGACCATGGAGGACGACCTCCGTAAGATGTTCGTCACCCTCCGCGGCGTCTACTGGTACGACTACAGGACCTGGTACCCGAAGTGGGCCAAGAAGGAGTCCGGCGGCGACCCGGAGAAGGAGTGAGCCATGCCGATTCTCACTGAGAAGGACTACACGTTCGAACTGATCCTGCAGGCCGCCAAGGACGGTGCGGCGGCGGCGCTGGGCGCGCCCCGGCTGACGCCGAACCTCGAGCTCGAGACACGGATCGTCTACGGGGAAGAGATCGGCTTCATGGTCCGGCTCCTGGAGATCTTCGCCGGTCCCGAGGGCGCCTACTCCCAGTTCATCTACGGCGACTACCTGATGGGCAAGCGTTTCCTCGAACAGAACGAGCCCTACGCCATCCTGTTGATCGGCGCCAAGACCTCCCCATCGCCGCTGGCCTGGGACTGCGGGGCGTGCGGTTTCCCGACCTGCGGCGAGTTCAACCGCTTCGCCAACGAGAACAAGTCTGCCGGGATGTTCGGCTACGGTCCGGCCTGCAACTGGCTGATGATGGATTTCGGCATCGCCCTGTCGCAGGCCTCGGCGGCCATCTACGCCAAGAACGTCGACTCCCGCCAGCAGGGGTCGTACGGTGCGGCCGCCCTGATCCTCGGGATGATGCCCGGCATGGACGCCATCATCGCCAACTCCATCGGCCCCCTGAACCGTGGCGTCTTCCAGGAGTGGTACAACCGCCCGGAGATGAAGGGCTCGTTCGACATGGACAAGATCTACGAGATGCTGATCGCGACCTTCGCCTACCACTTCGGCGCGTTCTCCGGCGATGGCATCCCCATGATCAAGAACACAGACGACTGGTTCTGGGAGCCGTTCAAGGCCGGCCACGGTCCGATGCCCGAGGCCGTGGAGATCCTCCCCCAGATCCTGGAGAAGGCCGGTGAGGTCACCCTGGAGTACGAACAGTGGCTCCAGGAGCACGCCGCGGGCAACGGGGAGTCCTGATGCAGGATACCTGGATCGCGGGAGTCGGCCACACGGTCTTCGCCCGGCACCCGGACCGCAGCCTTGCGGACCTGGCGCTGGAGGCAGCCACGGATGCCGCCGAAGACGCTGGCATCGGGCTCGAGGCCGTCGATGCCGTCTTCTTCTCCAACTCCACATGGGGTTACTTCGACGACCAGCACTGCATCCGCGCCCAGGTGGCCCTTCAGGGAACCCCACTGGCAGGCAAGCCCATGGTCAATGTGGAGAACGCCTGTGCCGGCGCCTCCACGGCGCTTCACCTGGCCCGGACCGCCGTGGCGGCGGGTCAGTACGGCACGGTGCTCGCCCTGGGCGCCGAGAAGATCTTCAACGCGGACACGGGCAAGATGTTCGGCGCCTTTCTGACGGCCCTGGACGTGGCCCACGCCGAGGAACACCTGGGACGCTTGATTGGCCTGCGTGAGCAGGCCGTCGGTCTGCTCAGGGAACGGCACCCCGAGCTGGCTTCCCGCATGCCGGCCGAAGCTGGGGGCCAGCGCACGGTGTTCATGGACGTTTACGCGGCGTTCGCCCTGTGGCACATGGCCGAGTTCGGCTCCACGCCCGAGCAGCTCGCCGTCATCGCCGCCAAGAACCACAACCACGCGGTCGACAACCCCAGAGCGCAGATCCGCATCCCCATGACGGCGGAGCAGGTCCTCGAAGACCGTCTCGTCTCCTGGCCTCTCACACGATCCATGTGTGCGCCCATCGGCGACGGTGCCGCTGCGGCCATCGTGATCTCGGACGAAATCCGGCGGCGGCAGGGCGGCTCCCGATCCGTGCGCATCCGCGCGTCGGCAATGCGGACCGGTACGGACAGGGGACTGGACGACATCGCGGCCGACATCGCCATCCGGACCGCCCGGGCCGCGTATGAGGAGGCAGGGATCACCCCCGAGGAGATCCACCTGGCAGAGATCCACGATGCGACAGCGTTCGGGGAGCTCCACCAGAGCGAGGTGCTGGGGTTCTGCCCCATGGGGGAGGGCGGCGTCTTCGCCATGGAGGGCCACTCCACACTCGGGGGGCGTCTCCCCATCAACACCTCCGGCGGCCTCGAGTGCCGTGGCCATCCCATCGGTGCCTCGGGACTGGCGCAGATCCACGAGCTCGTGTTGCAGCTCCGCGGCGAGGCCGGCCCACGGCAGGTGGAGGGAGCTCGGCTCGCTCTTGCGGAGAACGGCGGCGGCAACATCGGCAACGAGGAAGCCACCCTGGTCATCCATATACTGGAACGGTGAGGGAAGGACGGACATGAAGAACGTATACCGCGACAAGATCTGTCTCATCACGGGAGCGGCGTCGGGCATCGGGAGGGCGCTGGCCGAGCAGCTGGCAGATCACGGTGCCCGGGTCATCGCGACCGACATCAATGAGACCCTGCTCAAGGAGGTCATGACGCCGCTTGCCGAGCAGGGCAAGGCCGTGACAGCCATGAAGCTGGACGTCAGCGACTACGGCGCGTTCAAGCAGGTCGTGGACGAGACCGTCGCCCGCTACGGACGGCTGGACTACATCTTCAACAACGCCGGCCTGGCCATCGTCGGCGAGGTCCGCGACACGGAGATCGAGGACTGGCGGAAGGTCCTCTCCGTCAACCTCGACGGCGTCGTCCACGGATCGCTGCTGGCGTACAAGCAGATGGTCCAGCAGGGCCACGGTCACATCGTCAACGTCGCCTCCGTGGAGGGGCTCATCCCATTCCCTGCGACCGTGTCCTACGTCACGACGAAGTTTGGCGTCGTGGGACTCTCCGAGGGCCTTTGGGTCGAGGGCAAGGACCTCGGGGTCGATGTCAGCGTCGTCTGTCCCGGATGGATCAGGACCAACATCGTCACGGGCGCCAGGTTCATCAAGATGGACCGCGACCGCGTGCTCGACGCCGTCAAGCTGTGGATCCGTTTCGGCGTCTCTCCGGAAGACTGCGCCCGTGTGATGCTCCGGGGCGTCGCCCGGAAGAAACGCATCATCACCGTGACAGGGCTGGCGCGGATCATGTGGTGGATCGCCCGCATCAGCCCGACCTTCATGATGAACCTCGCCCGCAAGGATTTCGCCAAGTGGCGCAACAAGGCTCGTATCGAAGAACAGTGAGGCGGCTGCCGCCGAACGGGCACTGATTCTTCCGCACCGAGCCGCTACACTGGCACCGTGGAGCACGTCACGGTTTCATGGCCCGAGGATGGTGGGCCGGAGGAGGTGTGCCGCAGCCTGCTCCGGCATGCCAGCGAACCCCTCCTGCTGATACTCGACGTCCCGGCGGGAGGAGGCGGGCCATCTGCCGATCCCGCCAGAGTCGCCAGACTGCGGAGCTCGCGTGCCGTGACGGCGGCGCTGGCGGCAGGGACGGTCCAGGAAGGCGCCCTGGAGCTCGTGCTCTCCTGCGATCTCGTCTACCTCCGGAAGGACGCCGTGCTCGATACCGGCAGCGGAGACGAGGCCCCGCCACCGGGCGTGGTCCGGGCGTTCTCCCGCGCAGGGCACCGCGCCCTCCACCGGCTGCTGCTGGACCCCCGTCCCGTTGACGCCACCGAGGCGGAACGGCTTGGCGTGGCCTCCGGCGTTCTCGTAGACGATGATCCGCTCCCGATCCCCACCGAGGCTTCTTTCGCGGCCCTTGCGGCCGCCCGCGACCTGGCACGGGCCTCCGGCAGTCCGACGTTTCGCCGAGCGTTGGAAAAGGCATCGTTCCAGCTCCTGTTCGCGACCGGTGATCCCTACGAAGGCGCAACGGCGTTCCTCCACAAACGCCTCCCCCGCTTCCCTCCGGCCTGAAACCCCCAATCACCCTCCCCCCCCGGGCGTTCCGCCGCCCGAGCGGGGTTCTGGCTGCTGCACGGCCCGACAGGCAACAAGGGCGATCCTCCATTGTCCCGCCCGAGCCCCATCCGGAATCCATTGCGAGATCCCGGTGTCTCCACCTCCGATCTCTTAGCGCGGCGGGCCAGGAGCCGGAGCGGGCGGTGTTCCCGCCGGAACGGGCGGTCCACTCCTGTCACCGCTTCGCAGCGCGGCGTCGCCGAGCATCACTGCAAGGTCGGCGGCCGTGATCCGTCCGTCGCCGTTGGCGTCGACCTCTGCCGTGGGACAGACACCAGCGGCGTCCGCACACCTGTCTCCCACGACGAACCCGTCCATGTCGAAGAGTTCCAGGACCGTCATCACCAGGTCGCTCCCTCCGACCGATCCGTCGCCATCGGCGTCCCCCGCGACGCACGCCACGTTGGCCACCTCGAGGTTCGTGTCTGCGGCGGCGAGGATCGTGTCCCCGTCGATCGCCACGCCGAACGACGCCCGCCGGGTCGGCACCCAGGCGAGCACCCTGGGCAGGTCGGGTTCGCTCAGATCCATCACCGCCACGCCGCCGACGTTGAACGCCACCACAGCCTCGGTTCCCATCGCCACCACGTCCTCCGCCGAGAGCCCCGGTGAGTACGTAGCCAGCAGGGCCGGCGCCGTGGGGTCCGAAACGTCGAGCACGGCGAGCCCCGAGGAGCCGTCAGCCAGGAGCGCCACGTTCCCCATCACGGCCACGCCCCGGGCGTTTCCCGGAGAGTCCCAGCGCCCCACCTCGGCGGGATGCGCCGGGTCCGTGACATCGACGACGACGAGCCCCGCGCTCCCCCCGGCAAGGAATGCGGACCCGCCGGCCACCGCCACGTCCCAGATCTCGCCGGCGACGGCCAGCGACCCGGTCACCGAGGGGTTCGAGGGATCGGCGATCTCCACGATCTGAAGGCCCGTGTAGTCCGCGACCCAGACGGTGGTACCGGAGACCGCCACACCCACCGCGTACCCCGGGGTGTCCACGGTGCCCAGCGTCGACGGGTTCAGGGGGTCGGAGACGTCCACGACCCGGAGCCCCAGCCCCCCGTTCCCCGCCAGGGCGAGCGAGCCGGAAAGCGCCACGTCGTAGACGTACCCACCCGGCGCGTACACGGCGGTCACCTCCGGGTCGTGGGGGTTCGTGACGTCCACGCCGAGCAGCCCCACGGCGTAGTCCGCGACCCAGGCGAGACCGTCCGCCACGGCGACGTGCCATGCGAACCCGGGCTCCGGTACGGACCCGAGCGGCGCCGGGCTCGACGGCGTACTGCCGTCGATGACGTGGAGCGCGCTCCAGTAGTCCACCGCGTACCCGACCGTTCCCGCGGCGTCCACCGCACGGACGTCCGAGAGCGCCGTGTACGCTCCGGACTCCGCTGGTGAGGCGGGAGTGGCCACGTCGATCAGCCGCACACCACCCCCGCCGTCGGCCACCCAGGCCGTATCGTCCGCCACCGCCACGTCGCGGGCCGACCCCGGCGTGTCCACCCCGCCCACCACCGCCGGGTCCGAAGGGTCGGCCAGATCGACGATCCGGAGACCGGTGGCCTGGTCCGCGACGTACGCCGTCTGCCCGTCCATCACCACACGGGTGGCGTACCCCGGGGTGTCCGCCGCGCCGAGGATCGCCGGGTTCCCGGGATCCGAGAGATCGACGGTCTGGACCCCTGGGTTCCCGTCGGCCACGCAGGCCAGCGCCCCGGCCGCCGCCACATCCTGCGCG
This sequence comes from Thermoanaerobaculia bacterium, assembly GCA_027067575.1. Classification (GTDB taxonomy): domain Bacteria; phylum Acidobacteriota; class Thermoanaerobaculia; order Thermoanaerobaculales; family Sulfomarinibacteraceae; genus JAMOVQ01. The sequence continues at coordinate 6,774 of JAMOVQ010000144.1, forward strand.
TAGCCCGGCGTGTCCACCGTTCCAAGGTGGACCGGGGCCAGCGGGGAGGACACGTCCACCGTCTCGACACCCGAAGAGCCCAGCGCCACCAGGAGAGTGTCGCCGACGATCCCCAGCCCGGCGGGCCAGGTCGCCGTGGGATGGTTGCCTGCGAGGACCGGCGCGGCAGGGTCCGAGGCGTCGATCACCCTGACGCCGCCGCTCCGGGTGACGAGGTACACCGCGCCATCCGTGCCGGCGACCACCCGCAACCCCCGGTACGGCGTCTCGAGGTGCCCGAAGTGGGCCGGGTTGGCGGGGTCCGAGACGTCCCAGATCCCGAAGCCGTAGTTGTCCGCCGTGTACGCACGATCGCCGGCGACGAACAGGTCCTCGGTCCGGTCGGGGTTGAGGAAGTCCAGCGGGTCCCGGCCGACCCAGGAGACGCAGGCCGGCGCCGTTCCTTCCGTCGTCGCGCAGACCTCGGACGACGGAGCGGACTCCGCGCCGCACCCGTCCACGGCCGTGACGGTGTAGCAGTAGGCCGTCCCCGGCGAGAGGCCGCCCTCATCCGCCATGGTCGCCGGCGCGTCGACCGCCGCGACGAGCACACCGCCCCGCCGCACGCGGTAGAGGGCGGCGCCCTGGGCGGGGTCCCACGAGACGTGCACGCTCTCCTCGCCAGCAGCCACGGCCTGGACGCCCGCCGGCGTCTCGGCCGTCCCCCCGGCGCAGACGATCGCCACGGCCACCGTGGCCGCGCACGGCCTGCCGTCGACGGAGACGGTGACGGTGGCGGTGCCGGCGGTCCCGCCGGAGGTCAGGACGGCCGCGTAGCTCCCGTCGCCGTTGTCGGTGAACGCGGAGAGCGTCCCCAGGGTCGTCTCGCCGGTGACCGCCCGGCCTGGCGCCGGGTTGCCGAAGGTATCCACCACCGAGACCGTGATCGCCGCCGTCTCGCCCCCCGTCTCGATGGTGCCGGGGTCGGCCGCGATGCCGAGCCCCCCGCACGACGGGCACTCCACGGCGATCCCCTCGAGGCGGGGCCATGTGGCGAGCCACGCCGTCCCCGTGGCCGGGTCCACGGCGATGGCCTCCGCATACCGGCCCGTCGGCAGGGAGAAGAGCCCCACCGGGTTCGACGGATCCGAGACGTCGACGGCCAGGAGGCCGCCGACGCCGTTCGAGGCGAACGCCACGTCACCGAGCACCGTCACGTCGGTCACGCTCTCCGAGGTGGCCAGCCGGCCCACGAGGGACGGCGCCTGGGGGTTCGAGACGTCGAGGATGGCCAGTCCACCCTGGGCTGCGGCGAGGTACGCCAGGTTCCCATCCAACGCCACGGCGAAGGCGTACCCGCCCGGATCGTAGGAGCCGAGCGGCTGCGGATTCGGCGGATCCGAGACATCGACCGTCACGAGCCCGTCCTCGCCGTCCGCGATGAACACCGTGTCACCGGTGATCTCCACGTCCCAGGCATACCCGTCCGTGTCGAGCGATCCGGCGAACACGGGCAGGGCCGGGTCGGAGACGTCCGTGACGTGAAGTCCCGACGAGGCGTCGGCGACGAAGGCGTAGTCACCGGAGACCTCTACGTCGTAGGCGAACCCTGGTGTATCCCACCAGGCGACGTACACGGGGACCGCCGGATCGGAGACGTCGAGAACCGTCACGCCGCCGGACCCGTCGGCCACGAACGCCGTGTCGCCCACGAGGGTGACGCCCATCGCGTACCCCCACGTGTCGTACTCCCCGACGAACACCGGGGAGGCGGGGTCCGAGAGGTCGTAGATCTCCACCCCCGCCAGATGGTCGGCGACGTACGCCGTGGAGCCCGCCAGCGTGATGCCGTACGCCTTCCCGACGGTCCGCACCGTGGCGCGCCAGGAGGGCGCCGTGGCATCGCTGACGTCGACGACGGTCAACCCCCGGGAGTAGTCCGCGACGAACGCGTCGGTTCCCGAGAGCGCGATCCCCCACGCGCTGCCCCCGCCGTACCACTGTCCCAGGCGCGAGGGGCCGGAAGGATCGGTCACGTCCACGGCCTCCACCGCGTACCGCCCCACGGCCAGGAAGACCGTGTCGCCCCCGACGGCGACACCGAAGCAGTACGCCAGGGTCTCGTACGACGCAACCACCGCTGGGCTCAACGGATCCGTCACGTCCACGATCGTCATCCCCTCGCTCCAGTCGGCGACGTACGCCGTCGAGCCCGCCACACGGACGTCCTCCGCGTAGCCCGGCGTGTCCGCGGTCCCAAGGACCGAGGGGTGGGCCAGATCGGCGACGTCCACGATCACCAGGCCGGCGTCCCACCCGGCGACGTACAGCCGGGACCCGATCACCGTCACGTCCCGCGGGTCCCCCCCGGTCGTGATACCGGTGACGCGAACGGGGCTGGCGGGATCGGTGACGTCGAGCACCTGGACCCCCTGCCACGAATCCGCCACGTACACCGTGTCGCCGTCGATGGCGACACCCATGGCGTTGCCGGGCGAGGTCCACATGGCGCGAAGCGCCGGCGCATCGGGGTCCGTCACGTCCACAACAGCCACGCCTTCTCCGCACGCCACCACCGCCGTATCGCCGTCCACCGCCACGTCCCGAGCCTCCTGCGGAAGGAACACCTCGCCCCGTTTCACCGGTGCTGAGGGCTCGGTGACGTCGTACACCGTCAACCCGTACGTGTCGGCCGTGAACGCAAGCGTCCCGGAGAGAACCACCTCGAACGGCGCCTGGTTGAGCGGGCCGAACCCCTCGAGCCCAACCTGCCGGGGACACGCCTGGGCCGACGCCCGGCACGGCGCGCCGAGAAGCGCGAGAAGACAGACCGCCCACACGAAGCGCACGACACCTCTCGGATGCTTGCCCATACGAACCTTCCCTTGTCTCTGGCCCGGTCCCCCCCGGGCGGGGCTGGATTTTCTTCTGTCCCCGATGGTGGGTGCGCGTCACGGAACTGTCAAGGCTCCTCACGCAAGGGGGGATACGCCCCGGTGACCGGTGTCACCGCCAGGCAAGGAAAGGTGGCCGGTTACGCACCGAACACGGCAGTGCCGCACCCTGGCGGGGGTGCGGCACGGTGGTTTCCCGGGTGCGCCGGGTCTAGCGTCCTGGTAGCGAGAGCGGCCGGCGGAGCCCCTCCCGGCCGGTGCGAAGGCGCTTCGACCCGTCATCGCCGCCGTCGTCGGGAGGCGGGCTGGGGAACATGCACTGCACGTTGAACGGGAAGGTGAACGACGGCAGTACGGTGGTCGGATCGTTCGACCGGCCGTCGATGAACGACCCGTAGCAGGTGAAGAGCGGGATGGGGTTCGGGCTCGTGGTCTGCCAGGCGACCATCTCGACTTTGAGCATGGCGCCACTGACGTCCTCGTCGATGCCGAACCAGTTCCGGAAGACCCGGTTGATCTGGAAGTGAGAGAGCGGGCCCATGACGATCCGCTTTGCGAGGGAGTTGCCCTCCTCGTCGACGAACTCTGCGCCCGAGCTGTCGTACGGCGTCACCTGGAGCGTGATCCCGGTCTGCCGGTCGGAGGCGTTGAGGAAGCCGATGTTGTAGCGGAGGATGTCGCTGTCCGCCCCACCGCTCAGCACGAGGTAGGTGAAGTCGCCCTGCTCCGACGTGGCGTTGGGATCGGCCATGGAGTACCAGGGAACTCCGGGGATCGTCTGACCGTACGTGACGTCCTCCTCGATGTAGTCCGGGTTCTCCGGATCCTCGCTGTCGGGATCGGGCTTCCACACCGTGGTCTGATTGTACGTCCGGGCCGACGCGACGATGTTCCGGTAGACCGGCCCGTCCTCGTTGTCCGCGGTCCCCGCCTCGTAGGCGAAGATCATCAGGGCGCCCAGGCTTGCTGCCACACCGAGCTGCGGGCTCCAGTACGTGCCAACCACGTCGTCGAGCACAACCGAGCCCCCCGGCGGGATATCCGCCAGCGCCTCGTTGATGTGACCCCACCCCTCCCCATCACGCCCGCCCAGCGCGGAATCCCGGGTTCCGACGTAGTAGGAGTTGTCCCCGAGCCCCGATGGCAGGAAGAACACCGCCACGTCCACCGGCACCTCGTCGACGTTCGTGATCGTCAGATCGCTCCGCCATACGCTCCCCGAGACGCCCTCGTTGTGGGCAACCGCCGGAACGTAGACGAGCTCGGCCGCCTGGAAGTAGCCGGCCTGGACCGAACCGGCCACCATCACCACCGCCGCAAGCACGGCGCACGTTCTCCGAACCATTCAGGCCTCCCCGGCTGCAGACCCCTGGGGGCCGGAGCCGTCCCCTATACTGACACCACCACGTTCCATGGGCAAGACGATCCGTGCCTCGAACCCGTCCTCGACGTTCTCGAGCTCGAGGCGCCCGCCGTGGCTCACCGCGATCCGTTCGGCGATGGCCAGACCAAGGCCTGTCCCGCCGCGCCGGTTCGAGAAGAACGCCTCCCGGACGCGCTCGATCTCCTCCTCGGGGATCCCTTCTCCGCGGTCATGGACCACGAGCCGGACCTCTCCCCTGCCGGGATCCGTGTCCGCCCGGAGGGTGACGACCCTCCGGGCCGGCGGCAACCCCTCCAGCGCCTGGACGGCGTTGAGGATCAGGTTGAGGAGAACCTGCCTCAGCTGGGCCGCGTCCCCGCGAACCCTCAGGCCGGCCGGCGGCTCCACGACCCGGAGGTGGACCCCCATCCGGCTGGCCTCGGTCCGGAGGAACTCGCCGACCTCCCGGAACAGGCGCGCGAGCGCGACCGTCTCGAACACCGGTTCCGACGGCCGCGCGTACGTCAGGAAGTCCGTCACGAGCCGGGCGAGCCGTCCCACCTCCCGCCGGGTGGAGTCCAGCGACATGCGGGCCGAGGGCTCGACCCCGGCGAGGTCCTCGTCGAGCAGCTCGAGGTTGAGGTTGATCGAGTTCAACGGGTTGCGGATCTCATGGGCGAGGTTCGCTGCCAGGGCGCCGAGGTCGGCCAGCTCCTGGGCCTCGTGCCGCTTCGCCTCGAGCCACCGGTTCCGCTGGATCAGGTGCCAGATCAGGGCGAACGCCCCCGCCAGCGCCAGCACCGTCAGTCCCGCGGTGATCACCGTCTGGATCAGGAGGTCCCGCCTCAGACGTGCGATCCGTCTCGCGAGCACCCCCTTGCTGGCGAGCAGCACCACCTCTCCCATGTCACCGATCGGTGCATGAAGCTCGTAACTCTGCTCGCTGTCCGTCACCTCCTGTTCGAGGCCAGGGCTCAGCTCGAGGTTCTCCGGCAGTTTCTCTCCCGGCGGGACCTGCCTGGACTGGAAGGTGCCCTCCCAGACGACGTTTCCATTCCTGTCGCGGATCACCACACGCTCGAACACCTGCCGCTGTGCCAGCTCCGCCCCCCGCATGAGCAGCGTCTCACGACGTTTCTCGACGACCTCGTAGATCGAACGCTCGCCCTCACCCTCCATGTCACGGGCCAGTTGCCGGACCTGTTCCTGGCCGTAGACCAGCGTATCCTCGAGGTACCGGCGAGAGAGCGACCGCGAGATCATGTGGCCAAACAGGAGCACGATGGCCGCGACGATGATCACGAACGCCACGGCGGCCGCCACGTACTGGCGCCCGAGGCTCCGGTCGAGCGGTTCCCGTTCCCCAGGCCGGCCGCCTCCCGGTCCGCGAACCGGCATCCCGTCTCCGCCTAGATCCCGCAGGCGGAGCGCAGATCGTCCACCCGGTCCGCCCGCTCCCACGTGAAGTCGGGATCGGTCCGCCCGAAGTGGCCGAACGCCGCCGTCTTGCGGTAGATCGGACGCCTGAGGTCGAGGTACTCGATGATCCCCAGCGGGGTCAGCGGGAAGACCTCGCGGATCGCCGTCTTGATCGTGTCCTCGGGGACGGTCGCCGTCCCGAAGGTGTCCACCATCACCGACACCGGGTCCGCCACGCCGATGGCGTACGCCAGCTGAACCTCGACACGGTCGGCGAGCCCTGCGGCCACGACGTTCTTCGCCACGTGCCGCGCCATGTACGACGCCGACCGGTCCACCTTCGTCGGATCCTTCCCGGAGAACGCCCCGCCGCCGTGGGAACCCACGCCGCCGTACGTGTCCACGATGATCTTCCGGCCGGTGACCCCGCAGTCGCCCTGAGGGCCTCCGGTGACGAACCGGCCCGTGGGGTTGATGTAGAACCGCGTCTCGTCGTCGATCATCTCGACCGGGATGACGTGGTCGATGATCTTCTCGCGGACCTCCTCACGGAGCTCACGTGTGGGGACCGTGTCCGAGTGCTGGCAGGAGACCACCACGGCGTCCACACGGCGCGGGACGCTGCCCTCGTACTCGACGGTCACCTGGCTCTTGCCGTCGGGCCTGAGCCACTCCAGCTCCCCCGTCCGGCGGGCCTCGGAGAGGCGCATGGTCAGGCGGTGGGCGAGCATGATCGGGAGGGGCATCAGCACCTCCGTCTCCCGGCAGGCGAACCCGAACATCAGCCCCTGGTCACCGGCGCCGCCCGTGTTCACACCCATGGCGATGTCCGGTGACTGCGGGTCGATGGAGGAGATCACCGCGCACGTCTCGTAGTCGAACCCGAACTTCGCCCGGGTGTACCCGATCCCCTTGATCGTCTCGCGGACCACCGCCGGGAAGTCCACGTAGGTCTTCGTCGTGATCTCCCCTGCGATGAACGCGAGCCCCGTGGTCACCAGCGTCTCACAGGCGACCCGGCCCTCGGGGTCGTCCGCGAGGACCGCGTCGAGGATCGCGTCCGAGATTTGGTCCGCGATCTTGTCCGGGTGACCCTCGGTCACCGATTCCGACGTGAAGAGATGCACACCGTCGATCGCCATCGTTCCCTCCGGGCCCGAACGCTAGCACCGCACCCGAGCCCGGTCAACGCGGGCGGCCGCCCGCCACGGCCGGCGCGGTCCCGCGGACCGCGGCAGATCAGCCAGCGACGGCCTCCATTGCGACCCGGAACTCTGCCTTCCTGCGCTCGGCGGTCCGGAGCTCGGCCCCGGTGAGCGGCCCCAGGACCAGCTCGACGCCGAGCTCCCGTTCGAGGGCCCCGGCGAGGAGCCGGACGATCGTCCCGGACTCGGGGACATCACCAAGCTCCGCCGCCACGGTGGTCACGTGGGGCCGCAGGGCGGAGTCATCGGCCAGCCCCAGCGCGCCGGCCTGGAGCCGCCCGTCCCAGTCCAGCAGGATCGAGCCGTGCTGGAGCACGGCCCCCCCCCGGATCCGGACGGCGGACCCGACGAGCTTGCGCCCCCGGACGACGATCTCCCCCCCGGCTGGTATCCGGAAGCAGGGGATCGCCTCGGTGGGCCGTGGCAGCGGGCCGTTCCCGGACTCGCCGGCGAGCTCCGCCTCGACCCCGAGCACCCGGAGACCGTCCACCAGCGCCCCGGCGATCCTCCGGTACGCCCCTTGGACCGCCGCCGGCAGGACCGTTCCGTCCACCGGGGCGACCACCGCGTAGGTGACCTCGAGGTGGTGGAGCACCGCACGCCCGCCGGTGGGCCGCCGCACCACGTCGATCCCCTCCCGCCGGCAGAATCTGAGGTCGACCGCCCCCGCGGGCTGGTGCCGACCGAGGCTCAGGCACGGCGGCGACCACCCGTAGAACCGGACCGTGGGCGGGGCCGTCCCGGACGCCACGCCATCGAGCAGACCGGCGTCGAGCGCCATGTTCGACGCCCCGGTCCGCGCCCCGTCCCCGACAAGACGCCACCGCGGGCCGGTCATCCCCGGCCGTTCCCCCCGGCCCAGCGGTTCCACGCAGACTCCACCGGTTCCCCACCGAACCAGAGCGCCCGGGTGAACCCCTCGACCCACGGCTCGAACCCCGGCACGACCCGGAGGTTGTCCACGGCGGCGAGCTCCATGGGATCGTTCTTCAGCACCTCGATCGCCCGGGCGGCTCGCCGCAGCCTCCACCCCCAGGAGCTCTCCTCGTAGCACTGGTCGAGCCGCCGCGCCCACAGCCGCAGAAGGGCGGCCGTCCGGATCGCCACAGGGTGGGCGTTGGCCGGAGCGAGGGTCGGGATCACGGGGTCGAGCCCCAGGCGGCGGATCGTCACGCCGGCCCGGCGCTCCAGCGCCAGGAGTCCCCGGCTGACGTCGGCGTGGAAGAGGCAGTTCTCCATCCGATCCACGAACGCCGTCCCGTCCACGCCGTCCAGGATCCGGTGACGGTCCCGGGGCGTCAGGAGGAGCGGCGCCGTGACGGCAAACGCTCCCCCGGATTCGGCAACCCACTCGAGCAGCCGCTCGATCTCCGCCTCGGCACCCGGGAACGGGAACAGCCCCGCGATGGCGCCCCACCGCCATTGCTGCCACTCCTCTGGGATCGCGGGCGGTCCGCCGAGCGGCTCGGGCAGCAGCGGCCAGACCACCGTGACCCGGTCGGCGGCGCCGTCCTTCTCGAGCCCGAGGTCGGACGGGCACACCTGCTCGTCGTCCACGACGAGCAGCACGGAGCTTCCGGCCTCCAGCAACTGTTCCAGTGCGTCGCACCGCTCGGCGCCCACACGGGCGAATACCAGGGCCCGGATCGGGGATTTCGGCACGTTCGCCCGCGCCGGAAGGATGCGCCGCGGCGCATCGGGCCAGACGATCCCCATGCGGATCGGGTCGAGCGTGACACGTTTCCCCGGGAGGTACCCCGGACGCAGGACGTGGGTGACGGGAAACAGGTCGGGAAACGCCGGCTCGACCCTACGCATCGCCGCCTCCGAACATCACATCGATCGCCGAGCCGCCGCCCTGAAGCTGCCGGCCGACGTACTTGGCCAGGACGTCGGTCTCCAGGTGGACCCGCTCGCCACCGCGCCAGCCCCCCAGTGTCGTCACCCGGAGGGTCTCCGGGATGACAGCGACCTCGAACCATCCCGGCCCGGTTTCGGAAACGGTCAGCGACACGCCGTCCAGCGCCACGCTCCCCTTGACCGCGACCTCCCGCTCCAGGGCGGCCGGAAGCTCGACCCGGACGGTTGCGAACGCGCCACTGGACCGGACCGAGAGGACCCTCACCACTGCATCCACATGCCCCTGGACCAGGTGCCCGCCGAGACGGTCCCCCAGCCGGAGCGCCCGCTCGAGGTTGACCGGCGCACCCGGCGCGAGCGACCCGAGGACCGTGCGCCGGAGGGTCTCGGGGGAGAGGTCCGCCGCAAACCCGCCCTCCGACGGCTCAAGGACAGTCAGGCAGGCGCCGTTCACCGCAACGCTGTCGCCGGCCGCCTGGCGGTCACCATGCGGCCAGACGACACGGACGCCGAGCCGTGCACCCGCACCGCGGGCCGACACGCCGCTCACCGCACCCACCGTCTCAACCAGTCCCGTGAACATCGTGGCGAACCAGTGTACCAGCCCTGATCTCCAAGTCGCCACCCACCGGCGTCACCGACTCGATCTCGAGACGGAGCGCGTCGGCCAGCCGTCCCACGCCCTCTCCCCCCACGGCGCACGGCGCCTCCCGTCCGCCGATCAGGAGCGGCGCTACGAAGAACACCGCCTCGTCGCAGAGTCCCGCGTCCACGAACGCGCCGTGGACCCCGCTCCCGCCCTCCACCAGCAGTGAGACGACGGGAACCGCCGCCAGCGCCCGGAGCGCGGCAGGAACGGCCACCCGCCCTCCCCCGTCGGCCTCGACCTCCAGGAGCCGGGCGCCCACGGCCTTCAGGCGCCGTCTCCGGGTCGCCGGAGCCTCCGGCGTGTGCAGGAGGACGACCTCCTCCGGCCGCCAGGCGAGGAGCGCCGCATCCGGCGGCGTCCGGAGCCGGGAGTCGAGCACGACCCGGAAAAACCGCGGGTTCGGGTTCATGCCGGACCGGCGGGTCAGCTGCGGGTCGTCGGCCAGCACCGTCCCCACGCCGACGAGGATCGCATCGTGCGCTTCCCGGAGCTCGAGGGAGCGCCGCCGCGCCGCCTCCCCGGTGATCCACCGGGACTCGCCCGTGCGTGTGGCGATCCGTCCGTCGAGGGACACCGCCGCCTTGAGCGTCACCCACGGCCTCCCATCCCGGGCCCAGAGGAGCCACCGGCGGTTCAGCGCCTCTGCCGCATCCCGCTCCACCCCGAGGGCGACCTCGACCCCCGCCCCCTCCAGCCGCGCCGCACCACCCGCCGCGACGGGGTTGGGGTCGGGGCAGGCGATCACGACCCTCCGGATGCCCGCGGCAAGGATCGCCTCGGTGCACGGCGGGGTCTTCCCGTGGTGGTCGCACGGCTCCAGGGTGACGTACAGCGTACCGCCCCGCGCCCGCCCTCCCGCGGCCTCGAGTGCAACGACCTCTGCGTGCGGACCGCCCCAGAGGGCGTGCCACCCCTCCCCAGCGAGCTCTCCCTCCCGGTCGAGGACCACGGCGCCGACCATCGGGTTCGGCGAGGTGCCGAGACGTCCACGCCGCGCGAGCTCCAGCGCCCGCCGCATCCACCGGCGGTCGGCGCCGGAGTCCACCCGCTCACCCCTCCAGGAGTGCGTCGACGAACTCCGCCGCATCGAAGGGGAGGAGGTCGTCGATCCCCTCCCCCACCCCGACCCATCGCACCGGCAGCCCGAGACCATCGGCGATGGCCAGGACGACACCGCCTTTCGCCGTACCGTCGAGCTTGGTCAGCGCAACGCCGTCCACGCCGGCCGTGGCGCCGAACCGGCGCGCCTGCTCGATCCCGTTGGAGCCCGTGGTCGCGTCGAGGACGAGCAGCACCTCGTGCGGCGCGCCCTCCACCTCCCGGCCTGCCACGCGGCGCACCTTCTCCAGCTCCTTCATCAGGTTGGCGCGGGTGTGCAGCCGGCCGGCGGTGTCCACGAGCACGTGCGCGATCCCGCGCGCCTTCGCGGCGGCGATGGCGTCGAACACCACGGCAGCGGGGTCGGCCCCCTCCTGCTGGTGGACCACGGGGACGCCGATCCGGTCCGCCCAGACCTTGAGCTGGTCCACGGCAGCCGCCCGGAACGTATCCGCCGCCGCCAGCAACACCGTCTCGCCCCGCTCCTTCAGCCGGTGGGCGATCTTCGCGGCGGTGGTGGTCTTCCCCGTCCCGTTGACGCCGACCAGCAGCGTCACACGCGGGGGCACCGGTGCCTGCCGTGGTACGGCCCCCTCCTCGGCCCGCCGCAGAAGAGCGAGCAACCGCTCCCTGAGCGCGGGCTCGAGCTGGGCGGCGTCACCGATCCGGCCGGACCGGACATCGTCCCGAAGCCCGTCCACGAGCCGGAGCACGAGATCCACGCCGGCGTCGGAGGCCATCAACGCCTCCTCGATCCGGTCCAGGTGCTCGGGGGCAACCGGACCCGTCCGCCGGATCGCCTCCCCGACCTTCTCGAGGAACTCCGTGTGGGTCATGAACAGACCCCGTTTGAGCTTCTTCAGGAAGGGACTCGCCATGCCACCCCCGCGTTCCTGGTCCGGCCGGAAAGCCGGACTCAGCCGATCTCGCGCTCCAGGATCCGCGCCACGTGCTCCAGGCGATGGCGCGCACGGGCCGTCGGCCCACCCCGCTCCATCACGAGCACGACATAGTAGCCATCGCACAGAACACGCGTCAACGCGGTCAGCCGTTCCCCCGCCAGCTCGTACGAGCGAAGCGGCCCGCCTCCCGCCTCCTCCAGCGGCGCTCCGAGACGACGCTTGAACACCGAGTGGAACGCACCCTCGACTTTGATCTCGTACGGCTCGCCGTGCCGGGTCACCCACTCGATGGCTTCGCCCTCGTGGTCGAGGAAGATCGCCCCGAGCGCACCGGGAATATCCGCCAGGAGGTTCGTCAGAAGGTAGTTGAACGGCATCAGTTCCCGCCGGCTCCTGCAAGGAGCTCCTCGGCCTGCTTCGCCATGTCCGACGCCGGGGCGGCGTCGATGACGGCCTTGAGGTTCTCCCTGGCCTCCTTCACCTTTCCCGTAGCGAGTTGGAGCCTGCCCAGTGCCAGCCGGGCCTCCACCCGCTCCGGAAACTCCAGCCGGGCGTCCTCGAGCATCCGGATGGCCTCGTCCAGGCGGCCCTGCTGCTCGAAGATCTCGGCCAGTCTCAAGTACGCCTCGAACACGGCGCGCGGCGGCACGATCGCCTTGCGGAAGTTCTCCTCGGCCGTCCGGTAGTCGCCCCTGCCAAGCTGGGTCATTCCCAGGTTGTAGTAGACCTCCTTGCGATGGGGATAGGTGACGTCGGCCAGGACCGCGAGGAAGTCGACCTCGGCCATCCGGTACTGTTTCATGGCCAGGTAGGTCAGCCCCCGGTTGTTCAATGCATCGCTGAAGCTCGGGACGAGCTCCAGCGCCTTGTCGAAGGCGTGGAGCGCATCGCTCAGGCGAGCCTGTCGCAGGTAGCACAGTCCGATCATGTTGTAGATCGTCGCGTTGGTCGGCTGGAGTGACCTCGCCTTCTCGAACTTCTTCAGCGCCTCGTCGTACCGCCCCTGCTGCAGGAGGACCGAGCCCTCACGCATCAGCGTCAGCGGATAGAGCGGGTCGGCTGGAGTGACCTCCGTCGTTGTCTCCGCAACCTCCGGGCCGTTCCCCGAGGAGGCGCACCCTCCGAGCACCGCGATTGCCAGCATCAGGGCGATGTACCGTCGCATCAGCTCACCTCCACCCCTGTCTCGACGACGGCCGGAGGCGTGATGTCGCCACGCCGGACCGCCTCGACCAGAGCCTCGACCACTCTCTCATCGTACCGCGACCCGGCCATCTCCCGCATCTTCGCCAGCACGTAGTCCAGACTGAGCGCCGTTTGGTACGGCCGGTTCGTCGTCATGGCGTCGAACGTATCCGCCACGGAGATGATCCGGGCCACCATGGGGATCTCCTCACCCTTCAGGCCGTCGGGGTACCCCTGTCCGTCCCACCGTTCGTGGTGGTTCCGGATCCCTGGGAGGATGTCTCGCAGGAGTCGAATCGGCTCCATGATCTGGGCTCCGATGGCCGGGTGCCGCTTCATCTCCTCGAACTCCTCGGGAGTCAGTTTCCCCGGCTTCTTGAGCACCTCGTCGCGCACCCCCAGCTTGCCAACGTCGTGGAGGATCGCCGCGATCCGGATCCGGAACACGGCCTCGGGCGCAAGGCCGAGGTGCCTCGCGATCGCCATGGAATACGAGCTGACGCGTTCGGAGTGGCCTCGCGTGTACGGATCCTTGGCGTCCACGGCGGCAGCGAGCGTCTTGATCGTCTCGAGGAACAGCTCCTGGTTCTGCCGCAGCGCCTGCTTGAGCCTCCGGACGAGCGCCTCGACGCTCCCCGCCATCCGGTTGAAGTTGTCGGCAAGGCGCGCGATCTCGTTCTCACCCGGGACCTGCGCCCGCACGGCGAGGTCTCCCTCCGCGATCCGCGAGGAGACGGCGGCGAGCTGCCGGATCGGCCGGGTCAGCGACCGGCTGACCCCGAGTCCCACGGCCAGCCCGACCAGGGCGGCCAGGACCGACAGCACCAGGGTGCTCCGCTGCATCGCGGAGACGGCGGCGAACGCCTCCGTCGTCGGACGCTCCACGAGCACCGCCCACCCCATGCCATCGACGGGTGCGATGGACCCCAGCACCGGCCCCTCCGTGGAGAGCGCCGGGTTCCGGTAGACCTTCGTCACGCGGATCGGGACCTTCAAGAAGTCTGCCACCGGACCGATCCCGCTCAGGTCCCGGCCCACCACACCGGCCTTCGAAGCCAGGACCGCTCTTCCGCGGCGATCGACGATCGTGACCTCGAGGCCCACCAGCGATCCATCCCGGAGCCGTTCCACCAGCGGCTCGAACCCGAACACCGCTTCCAGCACCCTGGTGACGCCCTCCTTCCCACGAACCGGATGGGCCACCAGCCAGTATCCCGGCCTCCCGGCCGTCCCGCTCCCGACCGTCTCCTCGACGGCGCGTCCCTCCCGGAGGACGGTCGCGGCCGCCTCGTCCAGGTGTTGCTGGAGAACCGGGAGGACCGATGACTCCAGGGTCTCCCTTCGGACCAGGACCTGTTGCCCCTCCCCGTCGACGAGGCGAACCAGCTGAAGCGCCGAATCTTTCTCCCCGATCTCCCGCAACACCGCTTCCACGGCCGAACCCTCCACGGCAGCCGATGACGACAGAGCTGCCGTCACACCCTCCAGGCGCGCCCGGTGGGCCGCGAAGAACATCCGGACCTCCGCCGCGAGGTCCACGGCCTGGCGGGTCAGATACTGCTTCTCCAGGGTCGTCAGGTACTCCCGGTTCCGGCTCGCCAGGATCAGGCCGACGGCCATCACGGGAACCACCGTGACGAGAATGAGCGTCGTCACGATGGGGTAGGTGATGCTCGAACGGAAACGGTCGAAGAGTCCCATGAGACCGGTGCAGACTATATCATGCACAGGGAGCCCGGCCGGCCGGCTCTCTCAGGGAGGTCCGATGACCCTCGACAGGAAGACCGCAGCCCGGATCCTCAGGCGGATCGCCACGCTGATGGAACTTCATGGTGACAACCCCCACCGGATCCGCTCCTTCGCCAACGCCTCCCGGACCATCGAACGGCTGGAGGGCGACCTCGGGGAGATGGTGGCCTCGGGTCGGATCCTCGAGGTGCGGGGGATCGGCAAGGGGACCGCCGCCGTGCTCGCCGAGATCGCGGCCGGCTCCACGCCTCCGGTGTTGGCAGAGCTCGAGGCCCGCACGCCACCCGGTCTTCTCGAGCTGTTCGAGCTGCCGGGGCTCGGGCCGAAGAGGATCCGGACGCTCTGGCGGGAGCTGGGGATCACCTCCCTCGGCGAGCTCGAGTATGCCTGCCTGGAGAACCGCCTCATCGACCTCCCCGGCTTCGGGCCCCGCATGCAGGACCGGATCATCGAGGCCATCGCCTTCCGCCGCCGCTCGCAGGCACGCCGGCGGATCGACGAGGCGTGGGCCTCGGCCGTGCCGCTGCTGGCGGCCCTCGGGGCCGCTGGCCGCCGTGCCAACGTCGCCGGGGGGCTCCGCCGCGGGTGCGAGACTGTGGACGCCGTGGAGATCGTCGTATCCTGCGACGATCCCGGTGTCGTCCTCACCGCCCTTGCACCTCATGTCACCGGAGCGCGCGCCGACGGCGGCTCCGTGGCGGGGACGACCACCGACGGCCTTCCGGTCCGGGTCCACACGGCAGATCCCCGGGCGTTCGGCGCCACCCTTCTCTACCGGACGGGGAACGGGGAACACCTGGAGGCGCTGGAACGGCGCGCGGCGGACGGGGGCCTCGAGCTCGGCCCTGACGGGTTGTTCTCCGGCAGTGACCGGATCGCCGGCGCCGACGAGGAGGGAGTCTACGAGGCCCTCGAACTTCCATGGATCCCCCCGGAGCTCCGAGACGACCCCGGCACCGTCGAACGAGCCTCGGCGGGGACGCTGCCGCGCCTCGTGACCGTGGAAGACCTCCACGGAGCGCTCCACAACCACACCCGCGACTCGGACGGGGCCGCCACCCTCGAGGAGATGGCAGACGCCGCCCGCGGCCTCGGCTGGGCGTTCCTCGGGATCGCCGACCACTCCCCGGCCGCCCACTACGCCAACGGTCTCGACGCGGACCGGCTCCGCGCCCAGTGGGCCGCCATCGACCGCTGGAACGCCGAGCACCCCGATCTCCGTCTGATCCGGGGGCTTGAGGCCGACATCCTCCCCGACGGCGCACTCGACATTCCGCCGGGGTGCGAGGAGGGGCTCGAGTATGTGGTGGCCTCGGTTCACTCGTCGTTCCGGATGAGCCGGGACGCCATGACCGCGCGCCTCCTGGCAGCCGTGGAGCACCCGTCCACCACGATCCTCGGCCACCCCACCGGGCGGCTCCTCCTGGCCCGCCCCCCCTACGAGGCCGACCTGGAGGCGGTGCTCACCGCCTGCGCCGAGCGCGGCGTGGCGGTGGAGATCAACGCCAACCCGCACCGCCTCGACCTCGACTGGCGGTGGACCCGCCGGGCGCTGGAGCTCGGCATCCCCCTCGCCATCGACCCCGACGCCCACGCAACGGACGGGCTCGAGGACGTGCGGTGGGGCGTCACGGTTGCGCGCAAGGCGGGCGCCCGGCCGGAGGACGTCCTCGGCGCCGGGCGGCCGCCACTACCGTCCCGCTGATCTCCGGACCCGGGGATCGCCGTCTCACTCCTCGTCGCGCTCCGCGGCGGCCCGGTGGAGCGCCTCGTCGTACGCCTGGAGCACACGGTGGTGCGTCAGCATCCCGATCAGCGGTGCCGGAGGCCGGGACTGGACCACGGGCAAGGCGTCCGCGCGGTGCGCCGTGAACCGCCGGATCGCCGTGTGCAGGTCGTCGTCCGGGAGGAGGTACCCCAGCGCGTCCACGGGGACACCGAGGTCCCCAGCGACGAGGAGCGACCAGACCTCCGGCGTGGTCAGGACCCGGCGCACGTCGTCCGTGGAGAACATCCCGACCAGGCGCCCCTCGCCGTCGAGCAGCGGGAAGTAGGTCTGGTCGGTCTCGGCGATCAGCTCCAGCACCTTCGGGAACGGTGTGGAGGGGTCCACCGTCAGGATCTCCATCTCCGGATCGAGCACCTCGCGGACCTGCATCCGCTCCAGGATGTCCACCTCGAACTCGCCGAGGTGCGCCGGGGAGTCCACCCGGCCCGGGACTTGCTGGTCGTAGATGGAGACGCCGCGGGTCAGGAGGAACGTCACCGACCCAACCAGCATCATCGGCACGAGCAGCTTGTACGAGCCGCTCATCTCCGCCACGAGGATCAGCGACGCGATGGGCACGTTGGCCACCCCGGCAAAGAAGGCGCCCATCCCGACGAGGACGCACGCCGAGGTCTCCGGCGCCGCCGAGGGCACAACGCGCTGGGCCACGTCGGCGAACACCGCGCCGGTCATCCCGCCGATGACGAGCGACGGTGCGAACACGCCGCCCGAGCCGCCCGACGAGATGGTGAACGTGGTGGCCAGGATCTTCGCCGGAACCAGGAGCAGGAGGAGCTTGAGCGGAAGCTGTCCGTCCAGCGTCAGCTGGAGCCACCCGTACCCGCCCCCCATCACCTGCGGGAGGAACATGGCGAGCGCCGCCAGCAGGAGCCCGCCCACGGCGGGCCGGATCCACACGGGTCCCGGCATCCTCCCGAAGAACGAGTCCCGCATCCAGTAGAACGTCTTGACGTAGGCGATCCCGACCAGGGCGAGCACCATCCCGAGCACGAGGAAGGTCAGGAGCTCCACGGGATGCGAGAACCGCGTGGTGTTCGTCCGGAAGATCACACCCCAGCCGGTCAGGGAGGCGTTGACCACGTAGGCGACGATGGCGGCGATCAGGGAGGGGATCAGCGCCTCGGACTCGAAGTCGTTCTCGGAGTAGAGCACGTCGATGGCGAACAGGGCGCCACCCAGCGGGGCCCGGAACATCCCGCCGATTCCGGCCGCCATCCCGGCCACGACCAGCGTCCGCCGCTCGTGGGCCGTCAGGCCGAGCACCCTGGCGAGGTGGCTTGCGAACCCCGCACCGACCTGCGCCACGGGACCCTCCCGGCCGGCGGACCCGCCCGACCCGATGGTCAGAGCCGAGGCGATCAGCTTGAGCGGCCCAACCCGCTTCCGGATCAGCGACCGTTCCCTGTGAAACGCCCGGATGACGGCGTCGGTGCCGTGTCCTTCGGCCTCCGGGGCGTACCGTTGGACGAGCCAGCCGACGATCAACCCCGCAACCGGCATGATGATCAGCAGCACCCACGGCCGGCGCGGTTCGATCCAGCTCGTGTCCGAGATCTCCCCGTGACCCGGCGGGTGGAACCCGACGAGCCAGTGGTGAAGCACGTGGACGACCCCCTCGATCCCCCACGTCAGGAGCGCAGCGCCCAGGCCGGCCACGACGCCCACGAGGGAAGCCAGGAATAGCCACCGCCCGAAATCGTACAGCTCGAACCGTGTGGCGAAGGCGCGGAGCCTGGCCGCAAACGCCAGGAACGGATGGCGCCACCCGCCCCCGTCCTGCCGCGACTCGCCTTCCCCGGGCACCTCGGCCATCCCGGCCGCCGCTCAGGCCGTATCGGAGAGAGTGCCCACCGCCAGGCAGGCGTTGGTCCCACCGAAGCCGAACGAGTTGCTCAGCGCCACCCGGACATCCATCTCCCGCGCGGAGTGCGGCACGTAATCCAGGTCGTTCTCCGGATCTGGCTCGTCCAGGTTGATGGTCGGCGGAACGACTCCACGGTCGATGGCGAGCACCGCCACGGCGAACTCCAGCGCCCCGGCGGCACCGAGCAGGTGGCCCGTCATCGACTTGGTCGACGACACGGCGAGCCGGTAGGCGTGGTCGCCGAAGACCTGCTTGATCGCCAGGGTCTCCACCCGGTCCCCGAGCGGCGTCGACGTGCCGTGGGCGTTGATGTAATCCACGTCCTCCGGGGCCAGACCGGCATCCGCGAGCGTCGCCCTCATGACCCGGATCGCGCCGTCCCCGTTCTCCGCCGGCGCCGAGATGTGGTAGGCGTCGCCGGACATCCCGAACCCCAGCACCTCGGCCAGGATCGGAGCGCCCCGCCGCCGGGCGTGCTCGAGCTCCTCGAGCACGACAACCGCCGCACCTTCACCGATGACGAACCCGTCGCGGTCGCGGTCCCACGGGCGCGAGGCTCGCTCGGGATCGTCGTTCCGCGTCGAGAGCGCCCGCATCGAGGCGAACCCCGCCACGGTCAGCGGCGAGATCACCGACTCGGACCCTCCGGCGATGATGGCGTCGGCGTACCCCTGGCGGATGTAGAGCAGCGAATCGCCGATGGCGTGGGCAGAGGTCGAGCACGCCGTCACCGTGGCCGAGTTCGGCCCCTTCGCCCCGGTCCGGATCCCCACCAGGCCCGAGCACATGTTGATGATCGCTCCCGGGATGAAGAACGGTGACACCCGCCTGGGGCCCTTCTCCAGGAGGATCGAGTGCTGGTCCTGGATCATGTTCAGGCCGCCGATCCCCGAGCCGATGACCACTCCAACCCGTTCGGCGTTCGACTCGTCGATCTCGAGCCCCGAGTGCTCCAACGCCATGTCGGCCGCCGCCACCGACAGGTGGACGAACCGGTCGAACCGCCGGATCTCCCGGGCATCCATCCACCGCGTGGGGTCGAACCCGTCGATCTCGCAGGCGATCCGGACGGCGTAACCCCCGGCGTCGAACTGGGTGATGGGACCGGCACCGGAGCGCCCAGCGACCAGAGCATCCCACGTGGACTCGGTATCCAGTCCGACGGGAGTCACCAGCCCCAGACCGGTCACCACCACCCTTCGCGTCATGGTCAGCCCTCCACGTGCTGCTTGAGGAAGTCCACCGCGTCACGGACGGTGGCGATCTTCTCCGCCGCCTCGTCCGGGATCTCCACGTCGAACTCCTCCTCGAACGCCATCACGAGCTCGACGGTGTCGAGCGAGTCCGCACCGAGGTCGTCGACGAACGACGCGTCCAGCGTCACCTTCGCCTCGTCCACCCCGAGCTGCTTGACGATGATCTCCCGGACCTTGGCTTCGATATCCATCCCTCTCTCCTCCCTCGTTGTCGTTTCTCGGCTCCTACAGAGCGCGACGGTGATACCACACGCGTGCCCCCTTCGCAAGCCGCACGGCGCCGGAGGCCGTTGCGCCGCACCCCGGCGATCGATGGTGTTTGTCGGGTTCCGGTAGCCGGAGGGTCGTCGTGCAGTTCCGGCAGAATCCGGCGAATCGCTGGCTCTCGCCCGGCGGTCGGTCGAGGATCCAGCCCGATCAGAGGAACGGACCCGACCCTCACCGTGAGCGTGGCGGGTGCCTGTGGCCGTGTCGGCGTCCCGGCCGGTGCCCGTCCACGTTCGTGCCCGGATCGGTGGCCGGGTCGGTGCCGGGGTCGCTGTGCGGAACACGAGCCCCGGCACGACCAGGACCACCGATACGGACAGCAGCGATGCGCCCAACTCCCGCAGCACCCCGGGGACGAGCGAAGCGACGTCCCGGCTGGCGCTCCAGAGAACCAAACCCTCCACGATCGGGACTGTCCCCAACCCGACCGCCCCCCTGACCGAAACGAGACGTCCCCGCCCCGTACCCCACTCCCCCAGCCATCCAGGGACGAGCGAAGCGATGTCCCGGCTGGCGCTCCAGAGAATCCAGGCCCTCTACGATCGGGACTGTCGCCAACCCGACCGCCCCCCTGACCGAAACGAGACAGCCCCACCTGGTACCCCACTCACTCACCTACCAAGGGACCAGCGCAGCGACGTCCCGGCTGGCGCTCCAGAGAACCCTGGCTTTCACGATCGGGACTGTCCCCCAACCGACCGACCCGCCGGCCGAAACGAGGCT
>JAMOVQ010000145.1 GCA_027067575.1 Thermoanaerobaculia bacterium
CCGTGGCCGCGATCAACCAGAGAATCCGAGAAGAGGGTCACACCGTGCTGCTCCTGGGGCCGGGCCGCTGGGGTTCCCGCGACCCCTGGCTGGGGATCCCGGTGACGTGGGGCCAGATCTCCGCGGCCCGCGCGATCGTGGAGACCGACTTCCCCGACCTCGAGGTGGAACCCTCGCAGGGATCCCACTTCTTCCACAACCTGACCTGCTTCGGTGTCTCGTACCTGACGGTCCACGAGGGACGGGACGGGGGGGCGATCGACTGGGCGTGGTTCGACGCACAGCCGGTCGTAGAGTCGGCCCTGGACGGGGTGGTTCGGCACCTCCGGTCCGAGGCACCATTGACCGTGATCGTCGATGGCGTCCAGGGCCGTGGCGTGGTCGTTCCCGTCGGAGAGGCGTCCGGACGCTGAGGTCCGGAGCGATGGGGTTGCGCGCGGTTCCTCCGCTGCTATAATCCCGCTTCGCGATGGAGAGGACACCCTTGCTCCGCGGCCCCGGGAAACTGACGGGGGTCCTTCGGAGGGGAGGGTTCCGAAGACAACAGAGTCAACCGGAGACGCCGGCGGAGCCGGCGTCTTCTCGTATCAAACCCCGTGAGTAGAAGGAGGCAGGGAGCATGCTCGGAAAGACATTCGTCGACGATTTCATGAACCAGCTCGTGGCCAAGAACCCCGGCCAGCCCGAGTTTCACCAGGCCGTCAAGGAGGTCGTGATCTCCCTGGTGCCGGTGCTGGAGCGCAATCCGAAGTACGTGGAGAACCGGATCCTCGAGCGGATCGTCGAGCCGGAGCGCGTGATCCTGTTCCGGGTCCCCTGGATGGACGATCGTGGCGAGATCCACGTCAACAAGGGGTACCGCGTCGAGTTCAACTCCGCCATCGGTCCGTACAAGGGCGGCCTGCGCTTCCACCCGACCGTCAACCTTGGCATCCTCAAGTTCCTCGGGTTCGAGCAGATCTTCAAGAACTCCCTGACCACCCTCCCCATGGGCGGAGGCAAGGGCGGCTCCGACTTCGATCCCAAGGGCAAGTCGGACAACGAGGTCATGCGGTTCTGCCAGAGCTTCATGAGCGAGCTGTTCCGCCACATCGGTCCCAACACCGACGTGCCCGCCGGTGACATCGGCGTGGGCGGCCGGGAGATCGGCTTCATGTTTGGCCAGTACAAGAAGCTCCGCAACGCCTTCGAGGGCGTGCTGACGGGCAAGGGGATCAACTGGGGCGGCAGCCTGATCCGGCCCGAGGCCACCGGCTACGGGTGCGTCTACTTCGCCCAGGAGATGCTGGGCACCCGCAACGACAGCTTCGAGGGCAAGCGGGTCGCCATCTCCGGGTCCGGCAACGTGGCGCAGTACGCCGCGGAGAAGTGCATGGAGCTCGGCGCCAAGGTCGTGACGCTGTCCGACTCCAGCGGGTTCGTCGTCATCGACGGCGGGCTGACCAAGGAGATGTGGGACGAGCTGATGGACCTCAAGAACGTCCGGCGCGGCCGCATCCGCGAGCTGGCCGAGAAGTTCCCGTCCGCCATCACCTACCACGAGGGCCGCGGCGTGTGGAACGTC
>JAMOVQ010000146.1 GCA_027067575.1 Thermoanaerobaculia bacterium
TGTTTGATGGTGGCGATGAGCTGGCGCTGGGCCAGGGGTGAGGCCAGCGCCAGCTCGCCGCGGCGGGAGGGCACCCGGCTGTACAGGTGGTACCAGGTGTCCACGTGGGAGAACTTGAGCCGTGGCATCCGGGGCATGGTGCGCCTCCTTTGGATTGTGATGGGAACAAGGTAGGGCGGGGAGGGGAGGTTGTCAAGAGAAAAACAGTGTCCCTATATTTGGGGGCGATGGGTCAGGGGGCAAGGGTGCAGGTTGGGCCGCAGCCGGCGGAGGCCCGGGCGATGATCTCGTCCTGCATCGCCGGCGAGAGGTCGGCGAAGTAGGCCGAGTAGCCCGAGACCCGGACGAGCAGGCCCGGGTGGGCGTCGGGGTTCCGCCGGGCCTCGAGCAATGTTTCCGGGTCCAGGACGTTGACTTGGACCTGCATCCCGCCCCGCCGGAAGTAGACCTCCACGAGGTCCTGGAGCGCACGCTGCCCCACCTCCCCCGCCACGCTACCCGCGTCGAATTTCAGGTTGAGGTTGATGCCGTTGGCGAACCGCCCGAAATCGATCCGGTTCGCCGAGTTGACGACGGCCGTAGGACCGCTCCGCTCGAACGCCGCCGTGGGCGAGATCCCGGAAGCGAACGGCTCCCCCCGCCGCCTGCCGCTGGGCAGCGCCCCGGTCACCTCCCCGAAGAACTGGTGGGCCGTCACCGAGTAGAGCCCCACTGTGTACGACCCTCCCCGCGTGTTCCTCCGCCCGGCGAGCAGGCGGACGAACGTCTCCACCACGTACCGGGTCCACCGGTCCGCCTCGGGCTCGTCGTTCCCGTACTTCGGCAGACGGCGCATCACCGTGCGCCACCAGGGGTCCTCAAGACCGCCCTGGAGCATCTCCACGAGCTCGGACAGGCCGATCCGCTCCTCCTCGAACACGAGGCGTTCGATCGCGTGCAGCGCATCGCCCGTGTCGGGCCCGCCCACGCATTGGATGCCGGAGAAGTTGTACAACGCACCACCGGACGTAGAACAGGTGGCCCGCTCGACGCACCCCTGGAGCAGCATGCTCGTCAGGGGCGTTGGGTGCAGCCTGGCGTTGGCCCGTTCGACGGCGGCGAGGTCCACGAGCAGGCGGTCGATCCCGAAGGCGAGCTGCGCCTCGAATGCCCGGAGCACGTCCTCCATCGAGCCCATGGACCCCACCGGCGGCGTGCGGACGCCCACCCGGCGGCGCGATCCGAACCGCCGCCCCTCGTTCAGGGCGAGCTCGAGCCGGATCGGCACGTTGAAGATCGCCGCATCGGTCGAGGCGAAGCTCCGCCCCTGGGAGACGGGTTCGACGCACCCGACGGCCGTGTAGTCCCGAGCGTGCTCCGGCGTGTATCCGTTGGCGACCATCGTCGGCACGATGACCTCGTCGTTGTAGAGCGCCGGTGAGTTCGCGCCCCGCGCCAGCACCTCGAACACCGCCCGGCGAAACTCCGGGGGCGTCGCCCGGTGCAGCCGCGCGTGGAAGTTCGGCTGGCGCATCCGGAGGGAGTCCATCACCTCGAGGAACAGGTACGAAAGCTCTCCGGTTGCGTCCCGCCCGGTCCCGTCGGTGCCCCCGACGCAGACCACCTGCCCGTTGAACATCCCCCCGTGGAAGTTGGTGATGCTCCGGGAGAAGACGGGCACGATCTCGCTCAGCTTGATGGAGAACGCCGCCAGCAGCTCCCGGGCCCCGTCCCGGTCCAGACGGCCCGCCTCGCGGTCCGCCCGGTAGAACGGATCGAGGTAGACGTCCATCCTCCCGGGCGACACGGCGTTGTCCAGGCTCTCCAGGTTGAGCGCAACTTGGGCGAGAAGGACCGACTGGAGTGCCTCCCGCAGCGTGCGGGCGGGCCTGCGCGGGACCCGCCGGCACACAGCGGCGATCGCATCGAGCTCCCTGCGCCGCTCACCCTCCCGCTCCTCACGGGCCATGGCGGCAGCCAGCTCGCCGTACGCCTCCCCGAACCGCGCCAACCCCTCCGCAGCGATCCGGACACCCTCTAGAAACTCCCACTCCGCCGTCCCCTTGTCGTACCGTCCTTGCTCCCGGACCGCCTCCGCCGCGATCCCGTCCGTGCCCAGGCGAAGCAGCCGCGGATAGTCCGGCGCCAGGTGGGAGATCCCTCCGGACTCGTTGATCAGGTACCACGTCCCCGAGAGCTGCTCCACGAGGAACCGGACGATGTCGGCGGGCCGCCGGTGGGCCCGGAGCCCGAGGAACCGGAACGCCCAGAACGGCATGATCCCGGCGAGCCGCAGACGGTCCCGCCACGGAAAGGCGAGCCGGTTGACCAGCCGCCACCGGAAGAACAGGTGGTCCAGCAGCACGACCACCCCGTGGAGCTCGGGATAGATCGACCCGCCCACGCGGCAGGATACGAAGTTTCCCACCAGCAACTCGTCCGGCCAGATCGTCTTCCGCTTCCCGTCGAGACACCCGGCCAGAGCCTCGGCCATGGCGACGGGACGAGGCTTTTGCCGGTTCGCACGCTTGCGGAAGTAGCGCGTGTACAGCAGGGCCCGTTCCGGGCACACGCACGGCTCGGCCCGCATCACGGCCTCCCGGAGCCTATGGATCCGCTCGGACGGCAGGTCAGACCGGGCAGGGCTGGTCCGGCGTGAGGCCATCGATCCCCTCCTCTCCGAGAACCCCCGCGGCCCGCTCGAGGTCCTCCGGTGTCGCGGAGTGCAGCGCCGGCGGGTCCACCGGCGGGTCGATCCGCCGCAGCTTCCCCTCCCCCAGCCTGTGGTACGGCAGGAGCACGAGGTTCCCAATACCGTGCTCCCGCAGCAGCTGGGCCGTGGCCACGAGGTTCTCCCGTCCATCGTTGACACCGGGCACCAGCGGCATCCGCGGAACGACCCGTACGCCGTCCCGGACGACCCGCCGGAACGTGTCGAGGACCGTTGCGTTGTCCGAACCGGTCCACCTCCGGTGCACCCCGGGATCCATCGACTTGAGGTCGAACAGCACGAGGTCCGCCGCGAGCAGGCAGCCCCGCGCCCCCTCGTACGGCACGGCACCGGCGGTCTCGACGGTCACGTGGACGCCGTCGGCGTGAAGCCGCTCCACCAGCGGTTCGAGGAACCGGGCGTACCGGAGCGGTTCCCCGCCGGTAAACGTGACGCCGCCGCCGGACTGCCGGTAGTGGTCCGCATCGCGAAGCACCGCTTCCCGGATCGCTCCGGCGGTCCGGGCCTCGCCGACCCGGTGCAGCGCCCCGGATGGGCACGCCGCGATGCAGAGGCCGCACCGGTCGCACCGGAGCCGGTCGATCCGGACCTCGGGCTCCCGGAGGATCGCCTCCCGCGGGCAGGCCCTCTCGCACTCGAAGCAACCCAGACACCGCCTGGAATCGAACCCGATCTCCGGGTACGGCCGGATGCACTCTGGGTTGTGGCACCAACGGCACGCCAGGGTGCACCCCTTGAGGAACACCGTGGTCCGGATCCCGGGTCCGTCGTGGATCGAGAACCGCTGGATGTCCGTGACCACGGCCTTCCGGCGCATCGGGTCGCTCCGTCCGTCCTCAGGCCCGTTCCTGCCGACACCCACGGTCCCCCCCGGCGTTTTCCCCAGTCTACACCGGGGAGCCGTCCTCACCGTCCGCCGACGCGGTGGAACGTCAGCGTCCGCCTGTCCTTCTCGACGCCGGGGAACCGCAGCACGCGGTTGTGCATGACGACGTAGACGCCGGGATCGACGAGCCGCGCGGCCAGCAGCGCCTCGGTGACGTTCTGGAGCGCGTCGGAATCCCGGAACTCGTAGGGACGCATCGCCCCGGTGAGGATCACGGGAACCGCGAGATCGGCACCGAGCTCCCGGTGGAGCAACTCGCCGGTGACCGAGAGCGTGTCCGTCCCGTGGAGCACGATCACCGCGTCGGAACTCTTCGCCGCCCTGCGCACGGCCTCCAGGATCACCCGCCGGTCCTCCTCCGTCATGTCCAGCGAGTCCTTGTGCATCAGCTCCACGTGCCGGATGAACAGATCCGGCAACCTGAGGCTGCCCAGGATCTCGTCCAGGACGGAGCGGTCGTTGCGCAACGTCCCGTCGAGCTCGCTGTACGTCTTCTCGATCGTGCCGCCCGTGCTCAGCACGGTGATCCGCATCGGTCCCGAGATCCGCATCCCCATCGGTCCCTCCCGCCGTCAGAACAGCCCGACGCCCCACAGGTCGTGCAGGTGCAGCACGCCCTGGACCCTGTCCTCCTCGTCCGTCACCATCAGGGAGGTGATCCGGCGCTCCTCGAGCAGCCGGAGCGCCGCCGTTGCGAGCACGTCGGGCCGGATCGTCACCCCGCCCGGGTGCATCACGTCCCCCGCCGTCAGCCGCAACGGGTCCGCCTCCCGCTCCATCAGCCGCCTGAGGTCGCCGTCGGTGATGACGCCGAGCAGGCGGCCCTCCCCGTCCTGGACCGTGGCGACGCCGAGGCCCTTGCGGCTCATCTCGTAGATGACGTCCTTCATCGGCGTCTCCGGCGCGACCCGCGGCACACCGTCGCCCGCGTGCATCAGTTCGCCGACCCTGAGGAACCGTTTCCCGAGCCTTCCCCCGGGGTGCAGCCGGGCGAAGTCCTCCTCCCGGAACCCCTTCCGGACGGAGACCATGATGCACAGGGCGTCGCCCAGCGCCATCGCCGCCGTGGTGGACGCCGTGGGGGCCAGGTTGAGGGGACACGCCTCGCGCCGGACGCCGAGATCGAGGTGGACGTCGGCCTCCCGCGCCAGGGCCGACGACGGGTTCGAGGTCATGGCGATCAGCGGGATGTCCAGCCGCCGGAGGACCTCCACGAGGCGCAGGATCTCCTCCGTCCCCCCCGAGTTCGACACGGCCACCACCAGGTCGTCATCCGTCACCATCCCCAGGTCGCCGTGGATCGCCTCCGCCGGGTGAAGGAACAGCGCCGGGGTGCCCGTCGAGGCCATGGTGGCGGCCAGCTTGCGGCAGACGATCCCCGACTTGCCCATTCCGGTCCAGACCACCCGGCCGGTGCACGCGGCGACCATCTCCGCGGCCCGCTCCAGCTCCTCCCCGACCGTCTCGGCCAGACGGCGGATCGCCTCGGCCTCTGTCTCCAGGACCCGGCGTGCGACCTCAAGGCTCATGATCCGGTCTCCCTCGCCACGGCCACGATCGTCTCGAGCTGCGGCACGAGCCGTTCGAGCTCCTCCGGGGTCAGCTGGGTCGTGGCGTCGGACAGGGCGTTGGGCGGGTCGGGGTGGACCTCCACGAAGAACCCGTCCACGCCGGCTCCCGCCGCCGCCCGTGCGAGGTTCGCGTGATACTCGCGCACCCCCCCCGTCGCGTGGCCGAGCCCGCCGGGCAGCTGGAGCGAGTGGGTGACGTCGAACACCACCGGCGCGAACCGCCGCATCATGGGGAACGCTCGCATGTCCACCACCAGGTTGTGGTACCCGAAGCTCGTGCCCCGTTCGGTGACGAACACGCGGCCGTTGCCCGTCGAGCCGACCTTCTCCACGGCGCGCTCCATGTCCTCCGGCGCCATGAACTGGCCTTTCTTGACGTTGACGGCCCGTCCGGTCCGTCCGCACGCCAGCAGCAGGTCGGTCTGCCGGCAGAGGAACGCCGGGACCTGGAGCACGTCCACGATCTCGGCCGCCCGTTCGGCCTGGCCCGGCTCGTGGACGTCGGTCAGGAGCGGCAGGCCCGTCTCGGCCTTCACCGCGGCCAGCGCCGCCAGCCCCTCCTCCAGGCCGGGTCCGCGGAAGCTCGCCAGCGACGACCGGTTCGCCTTGTCGAACGACGCCTTGAACACCAGCGGGATCCCGAACCGCTCCCGGATCTCCACCAGGCGCCGGCCGATCCCCATCAGGAACTCCGGCGACTCGATGACGCACGGCCCGGCGATGTAGACGGGCCGTTCACCGGCCCCGATGCGGATCCCCGCGGCGATCTCGAACGACTGCACCTTCATGGGCGCCAGTGTACCGCAGGCAGGTCTCCGCTTCCCTTATCCAGCGCGCCCCGCCCCGGCGGAAGCCCTCCCGCCGTCCTCGGGCGGGGGCCGTCCTCCCTCACACCGTCACGCGCCCGCCTCCTCGGGGGCCGGCTCCACCTCCCCCACCCCGGTTGTGGCGGCCTCCGCGTCCGTATCGGCCCC
>JAMOVQ010000147.1 GCA_027067575.1 Thermoanaerobaculia bacterium
GGGTCAGGGACCGGTCGGCCGGCCGAGCTGGACGGCGAGGGCCCGGCCCTCGGGATCGCCCGTGGCGGCGGCTCTCGCAGCCCACGTGCGGGCCGCCTCCGGATCCCCGGCCTGGAGGGCGAGCCGGGCCAGGTTCACGAGCGGCGGCGCCCAGTCCGGCCGGAGCGATGCGGCTCGCATCCATGCGGTCCGCGCGCCGGCGTGGTCGCCCTCCCTGACGAGAGCGACGCCGAGCGCGAGCCACGCCTCGGGAACGGAAGGATCGAGGGCGACGGCGCGCCGGAGCTCCAGGACCGATTCGGGGATGAGCCCGAGGTCGAGCCATCCCTGGCCCAGCGCCCGGTGCACCGTGGCGAAGCTCGGACGGGAGTCGGCGGCCAGGTGCGCCTCGCGCCGCGCGTCCTCCGGTCGGCCGGCCCGGACGGCGGTGAACCCGAGCGGCAGATGGTCCATCTGGGCCAGACCCCGGACCGTGGGGTCGGCGTCGTACCGCCACCGGCGTTCGTCCGGGAGCGGTGAGACGAGGGCCGCTCGGGAGAGTCGGTCAGGGGGGACGGACGCCCAGAGTGCGCCGTGCCCGAGCCACCGGACACCGAGCGCGCCGCGGTCTTGCACCAGGAACGCCCGGCCCTCGGCCCCGGCACGGGATTCCAGGGCCCGGGCGAGGCCGTCGCGCATCCGGCGGGCCTCCAGATCACCCGGCCGGGCTCGGACGGTCTCCGGAAGCCACGGCGCCCCGACGAACCCCCACGGGTGGACGATCGTCAGGTCGGGCCGCCACCCCTCGACGAGCTGCTCGTAGACCGCCGGGAAGGCGACGGAGTCGCCGCGGAGCCACAGCACCGCTCCGGCCGGTGCGGCGGCCAGGCGCCGGGCCGTGGTCCACCGCGCGACGGTCACCGTCCGGCCGGAGCGGCCGTGGACCGACGCCACCAGGAGAGCAACGGCGAGCAGCACGGGGAGGGGCGCGAGCACGCGGCGGCGGGCGGCGAGCCCCGCGGCGAGCGCCACGGCGAGCCCGGTCATCCCGGATGCGACCACGAGGTAGACCTCGGAGTCCAGCGGCATGCTCTGGAGCCAGACCACCGCGGCGAGGTCGGCGGTCCAGAGCGCCAGGAGCGCCACGGCGGCCGGGCGGGAGCACCGCCAGAACAGCACGGCCCCGGCCGCGCCGAGCGGGAGGAGGAGCCAGGGGACGGGGCCGCCCGTCACGGCCAGGGCATCGAGCAGCCGGTCCCATCCCCCTCCGCCGGCGAGGCCCGCGGCCCGGTACTGGGCCGACGTCAGATGGCGCCACAGCCCGGCGAGGGTCGCCGTGTCGGTCCAGAGCGCGGGGGGATGGCGCAGCGCCCGGAGCGGCAGTTCGAGGTACGGGGTCAGCCCGAGGACGAGGCCGCCGGCGAGCGGGATCAGTCGGCGGCGGTTCGCTCCGGCGAGCCAGACCGTGGCGAGCGCAGCGAGGACCCCGGGCGCCAGCGCGTGGTGCACGGAGAGGAGCAGGCCGCCCGCCAGTCCGGCGAGCCACGCGCTCCCTGGATCCTGGGGCC
>JAMOVQ010000148.1 GCA_027067575.1 Thermoanaerobaculia bacterium
CGCCTGCGTTCGGCGTCCCGACGGCCGTCCCGGGGCTTGCCCTCCCCTCCGTCCCCGGACCGCCCCCGCCCCCACGCCGGCCCGTTCCTCGTGGGGCGCTCGATCGCTGGATGACCGAGGGCTCCGTTGCGGGGACAGTCCCGATCGTGATGGACCTCGTTCTCCGAGGTGCCAACCGGAACATCGCTTCGCTCGTCCCTGGGTGGGCGGATGAGTGGGGTACTCGGTGGGAGCACTTCGTCCGGGCGAAGGGCGAGAGTAGGGGACAGTGTTTTTCTTTCGATCGGGGCGAGCCCGATGGAGCGCGGGCTTCAGCCCGCATCGGACCGGTTGGGGGCCGATCCCGATCGTGAAGGGCCTGGTTCTCCGAGGCGCCAGCCGGAACGTCGCTTCGCTCGTCCCTGGGGATGTGGGTGTGTTGGGCAGTACAGCAGGTTGGAGGGGCTCATTTCGAGCGATGGAGGTGCTGGTCGAGGGGACGGTTCCCATCGCAGACGAAGGGGCACTCCCGTATGGTGGGGAGCCCCGTACCGGGGAAGGCGAGCCGGGACCTCGCTCGGCTCGTTCCCGGGGTTTCCGGAGGGGAGCGCGCTACGGCTGTCCGTGCCCGTGATCCGGTCCGTTGTCGTGCCCTTGCCCGTGACCCGCCGGTGGCCGTGTCGGCGGCCGAGGGCCGTGCGGAGGCCGGTCAGCGGCCGCCGGGGCGGTTCGCGAGGGCGGCGGCGAGGAGTTCCCGGAGCTCCTCCCGGGGATCGGGGTGGAGGATGGCGAGCTCGGGGTCGTTCATCGCCAGGAGGAGGCCGGACGGCGGGTTGAGGAGCGGTTCCACCGCCGTTGCGAGGGTCGTGGCCCGCCGCAGGGCCACCGCCCCGCCGCCCGGCCCGAGGAACGGCCACCGGGCCTCCAGGAACGCGCCGGCCTCCCGGAACCGGGCGAGCCGCCGGTTCTCCATGTCGAGGAGCCGGTCCATCTCGGCGGTCCGCCGTGCCGCCAGGGAGGGGAGGGAGGCCAGGAGGCGGCAGAGGAGGGGGCGGTCGCACAGTGTGTCCGCGAGCAGCTCCGCGAGGGTCTCCGGCCGCCGGGTGGCGTCCTCCTTCGCGGCCAGCTCCTCGACGGTGCCAAGCCAGTCTCCGAGCTCCGCCTCGAACAGGACCGCCACGAGGCCCTCGAGCGACCCGAAGTACATGGACGCCGCCCCCTGGCGGAGGCCGGCCGCCCGGTCGAGCGACTCCAGGGTGAGCTCGGCGGGTGGTCTGGACAGGAGCGCGGTCCTCGCCGCCTCGAGGATCGCCGCCCTGCGCATCTCCCGCTCCGCCCTCGCGCGGCGCCTCTGCCCGTCGTCGATCAGCCGGCCCACGGCGGGATCATACCGCTTCCGTCCCCGGGGTGGACTCCGGACGGATCCGGGACGGCGGGCACGTGCCTTGCAACGTCCCTCGCGGGAGGGACGGGCCGGTGATGCGAGGGAGACCGGAACGGGAGGTTGCGGACGGCGGCAGGGGGCGGGATCGCGAACCGCTTCCGGCACGGCGGGAGCGGGGATCTTCCAC
Organism: Thermoanaerobaculia bacterium; assembly: GCA_027067575.1. Taxonomy (GTDB): domain Bacteria; phylum Acidobacteriota; class Thermoanaerobaculia; order Thermoanaerobaculales; family Sulfomarinibacteraceae; genus JAMOVQ01. The sequence continues at coordinate 1,551 of JAMOVQ010000148.1, forward strand.
CGGGGGCCGCGCGCCCACGGCAGGCCATCACGGGGTTGGGGATCGGCCGTCCGTATCGCCAGCTTCCCGTCCCGTGTTTCCCGGCGGTGTCTCGGGTGTTACGACTCCGTAACCCATGGCGGTGAGCGCCAGGAGGTCGGCGATGGCAGAAGCTGCAGAGCGGCGGAGGGAGCGGGAGGGGGGGCCGGTTCCGGCGGCGGGGGCCCGGTACGAGGTCCTCGCCCGGGAGATCCTCGAACGGTGCCGGGGCGAGGGGCCGCCGAACTGTGTGGCGCGCTGTCCGTTGCACGTCGATGCGCGGGCGTACGTCCAGCTGGCGAAGGAGGGGCGGTTCCGCGAGGCGTTGCAGAAGGTCAGGGAGAAGCTGCCGTTCCCCGGGATCCTCGGGTACGTCTGCGCCCACCCGTGTGAGCTGGCGTGCAAGCGGATCGACGAGGACGAGCCGGTCAGGATCCGGGACATCAAGCGGTTCCTCGCCGAGTGGGAGCCCGGGGAGCCCGAACACGTTCTGGACCGGGAACCGGAGCGCGGCCGTTCCGTCGCGGTGGTCGGGGCGGGCCCTGCGGGGCTGCTGGCCGCCCACGATCTGTGCCGGCGGGGGTACGCCGTCACCGTGTACGAGCGGGAGGACGCCATCGGCGGATGTCTCCGGTACCGGATCCCGGAGTGGCGTCTTCCCCGGCGGGTGGTCGAGCGCGACCTCTCCGTCATCGAGGCGCTGGGGATCGAGGTCCGGACGGGCGTGGAGATCGGCCGGGACGTGACGGTGGAGGCCCTTCGCCGGGACCACGACGCCGTGCTGCTCCTGATCGGCTACGCCGGGGTTCGTCAGCTGGCGGACGGGGGGCCGGGCCGGACGTCCCTGGGCACGCTCGAGGTCGATCCGCTGACCTGCGAGACCGGGATCCCCGGGGTCTTCGCGGGCGGCGACGCGGTCAGCGGACCGGCGACGGTGATCACGGCGCTGGCGCTGGGGCGGCGGGCGGCCGAGTCGGCGCACCGGCACCTTGCCGGGGAGGACCTCCGGGCCGACCGTGAGCCGCCGGTGCCGCCGCGGCTCCTCTGGGGCCTCGAGGTCTCTGGGGAGGAGCGCCGCCGGCGGGTCCGGACGCCGGTCATGATGACGCCCGCCGTACCGGCGATGACCGAGGAGGATGTCCGGACGGAGGGTGAACGGTGCCTGGACTGCGAGTGCGGCCTGTGCGTCACCGACTGCGAGTTCCTGAAGGCATCGTGCCGCTCGCCCAAGGAGCTGGCCCGGCAGGTGCTCGGACGGCTGGACGACCCTGCGACGCTGAAGATGGTCTACTCCTGCAACGTCTGTTCGCTGTGTGAGGCGGTCTGCCCGGAAGGGCTCGACACGGGCGCGATGCTGCTGGAGGCGCGGCGGGAGATGGTGCGGAGAGGGCTCGGGCCGCTGCCGGTCCACAAGGGGATCGTGTCGTACTTCAACGCCGGCGTGGGGAAGACGTTCACGCTGATCCGGTCCGAACCGGGGCGCAGCCGTTCGAGGCGTCTGTTCTTCACGGGGTGCGCGCTGCCCGCCGTCGCGCCCGGGCACACGAGGACGATCTACGAGGTATTGCGGCGCCACTACCCGGGAACGGGGATCATGATGTACTGCTGCGGCGCGCCGGTGGAGCTGCTCGGCATGGACGAGGAGTTCGACCGGGCGCGGCGGGAGATCCTGCGGCAGGCCGAGGAGCTGGGAGCCGAGGAGCTGGTCCCCGCCTGTCCGGACTGCGCCCACACCCTGAAGGAGGCGGTCCCCGAGCTGAAGGTCCGGACGGTCTGGGAGCTGCTGGCGGGGGTCTGGGAGCCCCCACGGCTCCGGGAGGGGGCCACCGTGGCCGTCCACGACTCGTGCAAGGCGCGCCACCAGCTCGATGTCTGCTCCTCCGTCCGCACGCTGCTGGAGGCTGGCGGCGCCGAGGTCGAGGAGATCGAGTACGACGGCGAGAAGGCACGGTGCTGCGGGTTCGGCGGAATGATCTACCCGGTGGACCCGGAGCTGTCCAGGCAGGTCAGCCGGCGCAGGGCGGAGGAGAGCGGCCGGCCCATGATCACCTACTGCGCCGGCTGCCGGATGGCGCTGGCCGGCGTGGGCAAGGAGTCGCTCCACATCCTGGACTTCCTGCTGTCGGAGGACTGGGAGCGCGCGGCCCGGGCCAAGCCGACCGGAGGGCTTGCACGGTACCTCAACCGGCTGCGAACCAAGTGGGCGTTCAAGCGGCTGAAGCCGCTCGGGGAACGGTGAGGGAGGGGCGATGGACCGGAGGATGGTGACCATCACCGTGAACGGCCGGGAGGTGACGGCCCCGGCGGGCGGACGGCTCCTCGACGTGCTCCGGGGGCTCGGCCTGGACATCCCGACGCTGTGCCACGACGACCGGCTGACGCCGTACGGCGGGTGCCGCCTCTGCGTCGTGGAGCGGAAGGACGGCCGGGGCGGCATGGTCCCGGCGTGCTCCACGCCGGTGCAGCGGGGCATGGTGGTCGAGACCCGGACGCCCGCCGTCGTGGCGGCCCGGCAGAACAACCTCCAGCTCCTGCTGCTCGACCACCGGATGGAGTGTCCGGTCTGCGAGCGGAGCGGTGACTGCCGCCTCCAGGAGCTGGTCTACCTGTACGGCACACCGGAGGAGCGGCTTCCGTTCGAGCGGGCCGAGAGGCCGAGGGACGAGTCGTCCCCGGTGATCGTGCGCGACCCGGAGAAGTGCATCCTCTGCGGGAAGTGCGTCCGGCTGTGCGACGAGGTCCAGGGGGTCGCCGAGATCGGGCTCGTCGGCCGTGGCCTGGATGCGGCGGTGACCACGTTGCTGGGCCGCCCCCTGGACTGCGAGTTCTGCGGCCAGTGCGTCAACGCCTGCCCGGTGGGGGCGCTGATCGCCCGCCCGTTCGCGACGGAGGTCCCGGCCTGGCTCCGGGAGCGGCGCACGACGGTCTGCTCGTGGTGTTCCTGCGGGTGTGAGCTCGAGGCGGAACTGTACGAGGGGCGCATCGTCCGGGTGACGGCCCGTCCCGGCTCGGAGCCCAACGACGGGATGCTCTGCGTCAAGGGGTGGCTCGGGTGGGACGTGCTGGAGAGCCCGGAGCGGCTGACGCGTCCGCTCGTCCGGCGGGAGGGGCGGCTCGTGGAGGCCTCCTGGGAGGAGGCGCTCGGGGCCGCGGCGGCGGGTCTCGCCCGGGCGATGGAGACCGGACGCGAGGCGGCCGTCCTGGCGACGCCACGACTCCTGATCGAGGACGCCCTCCTGCTGCGCCGGCTGATGGAGGGCGTCCAGGGGACGGCCCGGACCGGGATCGGCCCGGAGGCCGGCCTGGAGGCGCTGGCCTCCGGCGTGGCGCCGGTGTTCGGTCAGCCGGCCTCCACGGCGACACTGGAGGACGTCGACGCCGCCGACATGGTGCTCGTCCTGCGCGGCGACCCCGGACGCACGCATCCGCTCGTCAAGAACGTGCTCGTCCGGCGGACCCGACAGAGGGGGCTGCCGTTCGCCCTGGCCGCCGCGTTCACGGCGGGGCTCGAACGGCACGCGGCCCCGTTCCTCCACCTGAGGCCCGGGACCGAGACGGCGCTGCTCGCGTTCCTCGGGCGTGCGCTCGACCTGGAGGGGCGTCTGGACCGGACGGTGGAGGGGTTCGGGGCGTGGCGGGAGTCGGTGGAACGGTGCACGGCGGAGTGGGCCGCCGGAGTCACGGGCGTTCCGGAGGCGACCCTCGCGCGGCTGGCGGAGGCGCTCTCTGCGGCCCGGAAGGTGAGCCTGGTCCTGGTGACGGGGCGGGGCATCCCCGGGAACGAGGCGGCCGCGGCCCGGGCGGCGGCGTGCCTGTCCGTGGCGCTCGGCGAGGGGTCTGGGTTGCTCGTGCTGCCCGAGAAGTCCAACCTCGTCGGGTGCCTTCGCACCGGGCTGGCCCGTGACCGGGCGGCGGACGTGCTCGAGGCCGCCCTCGCGGGGCGCGTCGGCTGGCTTTACCTCGTGGGTCAGGACCCGGCCGGCGCGTGGCCCCGCTCCATGCCCGGCCGCGAGGCCCTCGAGAGTGCGGAGTTCGTCGTCGTACAGGACGCCTTCCTGACCGAGACGGCCCGCGCCGCGGACGTGGTCCTGCCAGCGGCGATCCTGATCGAGAGGGAGGGAACGGGGATCGGGCCGGAGGGGACGCTGCGGACGTATCACCGGATCGTGGCTCCCCCCGCTGGGGTCCTCCAGGACGGCGTCATCGTTCGCGAGCTCGCCCGGCTCGCCGGTGTCCGCCTGCCCGGTCCGGAGATCGTTGCGGCGGAGACCGCCGCCCTCGCCGGGGCGCGCGGCGGCCCGGTGCGGCTGGCCGCTCTCGAGGTCACCGTGGCGGAACCGCCCGGAGAGGGGTTCCTCCTGGACCCGTCCCCGCAGGTCTTCCATTCGGGCTCCACCACCACGCACAGCGCCCGGCTCACCGGGCTGTCGCCCGGGATCGCCGTGCGAATGGCGCCGGCCGATGCCGAGGCGGCGGGGCTCGGCAACGGCGACGCGGTCCGGCTGGTGACGGACGGGCGTGAAGTGCTGCTCAGGGCGAGGATCGACCGGCGCGTCAGGCCGGGGACGCTCCTCGTGCCGTGGCGAAACCGTGAGGATGCCGCCTCCCGGCTGGTCGGGGAGGACGGTGTCTGGATCAGCGTCCAGTTGAGGAGGTCGTGATGAGTACGGTCTCGAGCGAGCTCTCGGAGCAGGGCGAACGGGCGTTCTTCGGGGCATGTGTCCAGGGAGGGGGAGAACCGATCGATCCGGAGGCGTACCGGATCGTCGACCGGTGGATCGAACGGAACCCTGGCGGCCGGGAACGGCTGATTCCGCTGCTCCACGCGGTGCAGGAGCACCTCGGGTACCTGCCGTTCCCGGTTCAGGAGTACGTCGCGGAGCGGCTCGGGCTGTCGCCGATCGAGGTGTACGGAGTCGTGAGCTTCTACCACTTCTTCACGACCACGCCCCGGGGGAGATACCAGCTCAAGGTGTGCATGGGGACCGCCTGCTTCGTCAACAACGCCCAGACGATCTGCGACGTGGTCGGGGATCTGCTGGGTATCGGGGTGGGAGAGGTCACCGAGGACAGGCTGTTCAGCCTGGAGCAGGTCCGGTGCATCGGCGCGTGCGGGCTGGCACCGGCCATGATGGTCAACGACGAGGTCCACGGCCATCTGACGCCCAACGCCATCCGGAAGCTCGTCCGCAGGCTCAAGGCTGCGGCCCGGAAGGAGCGGGAGGCCCGGAAGGGGGAGGCTGACGGTGAAAACGAACAGTGAGGCCGCAGGAGACAGCCGCGCGGTGCTGGACCGGGCGGCGCTCGCTGGCATCCGGGAGGCCGTGCGGCCTGTCATCGAGGGACGCCTCGCGGCGCGTCGCGGTGCCGAGCCGGTCCGGCGGGAGGTGCTGGTCTGCCACGGAGGGTCGTGCGTCTCGTGCCACGCCGTCCCGGTCGCCGACGTGATGGAACGGGTCATCGGCGAACGGGGACTCGCCGACCGGGCCCGGGTCGTCCGGGTGGGCTGCATGGGGCTGTGCGACGCGGGCCCCCTCGTGCTGGTCGTTCCGGACGGCGTCTACTACCCCAGGGTCAACGAGTCGCTCGCCCGCCGGATCGTCGAGGAGCACCTGGGGGCCGGGACGGTCCTCGACGAGGCCGAGCTGACCTGGGAGGGGCCCGGGGGGGAGGTCCTCCGGAGCCGCGAGGTGCCGTTCTTCGCACGGCAGCTCAAGATCGCGCTCCGCAACTGCGGGGTGATCGATCCCGGCTCGCTGGAGGAGTACGTCGCCGCCGACGGGTACCGGGCCCTGGAGAAGGTGCTGTTCGAGATGGAGCCCGGAGCAGTACTCGACGAGCTCAAGCGCTCGGGGCTCCGTGGGCGCGGCGGGGCGGGGTTTCCGGCGGGGCTCAAGTGGCAGTTCGTGCGGGACGCCCGGGGCGACGTCAGGTATGTGGTCTGCAACGCCGACGAGGGTGATCCCGGCGCGTTCATGGACCGGAGCATCCTGGAAGGGGACCCCTTCTCGGTGATCGAGGCGATGACCATCGCCGGGCGGGTGATCGGTTCGAACCAGGGGTACGTCTACGTCCGGGCGGAGTACCCCCTGGCCATCGAACGGCTCGGGGCGGCCCTGGACCGCGCCCGGCAGGCGGGTCTGCTGGGGTGCGATATCCTCGGATCGGGGTTCGACTTCGACGTGGAGATCCGGATCGGTGCGGGCGCGTTCGTCTGCGGTGAGGAGACGGCGCTGATGCACTCCATCGAGGGCAAGCGGGGGATGCCGCGTCCCCGGCCGCCGTTCCCAGCACAGAAGGGGCTCTGGAACCGCCCGACCCTGCTCAACAACGTGGAGACCTGGGCCAACGTACCGCCGATCCTCCTGCGCGGGGCCGAGTGGTACGCCGCCATCGGCACGGCGCGCAGCAAGGGGACCAAGGTGTTCGCCCTGGCCGGGGCCGTCCGGAACACGGGGCTCGTGGAGGTCCCCATGGGGATCTCCCTCCGGGAGGTCGTGGAGGAGCTGGGCGGCGGGATCCGTTCGGGGCTGCCGTTCAAGGCGGCCCAGTCCGGCGGTCCGTCGGGGGGGTGTGTGCCGGCGTCGGCCGCGGACGTCCCCGTCGACTACGAATCGCTCCAGGAGCTGGGGGCGATCATGGGTTCCGGCGGGTTGATCGTCATGGACGAGGGCACCTGCATGGTGGAGCTCGCCCGGTTCTTCATGGAGTTCATCGTCGATGAGTCGTGCGGCAAGTGTCCTCCCTGCCGGATCGGGAACAGGGTCATGCTCAACGTGCTCGAGCGGATCACGCGGGGGGAGGGGCGTGAGGAGGATCTGGACCTGCTCGAACGTCTCGGCGACCACATCCGGACGAGCTCCCTGTGCGGGCTCGGCCAGACAGGACCCAATCCCGTGCTGTCCACCCTCCGGCACTTCCGCCAGGAGTACGAGGTCCACGTCCGGGAGCGGCGGTGCCCGGCGGGACAGTGCCGGGCGCTCCTGACCTACACCATCGTCGAGGAGCTATGCAACGGGTGTCATGCGTGCACCAAGGCGTGTCCGGCCGGTGCCATCGCCGGGGAGCTCAAACACGTCCACCGGATCGACCAGGACGTGTGCATCCACTGCGGCGCGTGCCTGAACGCGTGCCCGACGGGCGCCATCGAGGCGCGATGAGGGGGGAGACCATGGCCGAGGAGAGGACGATCCTGCTCGTGGACGACGACGATGTGTTCGTGGAGGCTGTGACGGCGGTCCTGGAGACCCGCTACCGTGTCCGCCGCGCGGCGAACGGGACACAGGCGCTTCAGATGATCGGCGAGGAACGGCCGGACCTGGTGATCCTGGACGTCATGATGGACCATCTCTCCGAGGGGTTCGACGTGGCGCGCAGGCTTCGCAACGATCCGGAGACGGCAGACCTCCCGATCATCATGCTGACCGGTGTCGACCAGGTCTACAACGTCCGGATGGAGGTCGACGAATCGTGGGTGCCGTGCGACCGGTACCTGGAGAAGCCCGTGGCGCCCGGGGACCTCCTCCGGCACGTGGCCGAGGTCCTCGGGAGCTGACGTGGCCCGGGCGGAGTTCGTCTACCTCTTTGCACCGGAGCTGTACGAACGGCTCGTCTGGTTCGGACGCCTCCGGTGGGTCGCCGTCATCGTGCTCGCCGTCTCCTCGGTGCTCGGCCCCGCCGTGGGCGTCGAGGACGTCTGGCCGGCGTTGTTCATCGTCGCAGTGTTCGTTGCGGCGTACAACCTGTACTTCACCATCGTCCTCGGCCGCCGCTCCCGTGAGGGGCACCCGTACGAGCGTCTGCGTGCCTGTGCCGTGCGGCAGATGCTGCTGGACCTCGCGGCGCTGCTCGTGACGGTCCACTTCACGGGCGGTCTCCAGAGTCCCGTGCTCGTGTTCTTCGTCTTCCACATGGCGATCGGAACGATCATGCTGCCCACCAGGGTGATGTACCTGATCGCCGGTGGAACCTCCCTGGCCGTGGCGGCGGTGTACGTGTCCGAGGCGGAGGGGTTGATCGGGTTCCATCCGCTCGACCCGGCGTTCGGCATGTGTGGGAGGATGTGCCACGTCAACATGGTGGCGTTCGCCGTGGCGCTCGTCGGCATCGTCTACCTGACCGATTCGGTGACGAGCCGGTTCAAGGAGCGGAACATCGAACTGTGGGAGGCTACCGAGGCGCTCCGCCGCCGGACCGCCGAGCTTCAGGAGATCCTGCACCAGATGGAGGTCGTGGAGGAGCGCAAGTCCCACTACATGCGGATCTCGGCCCACCAGCTCCGCTCCCCCCTGGCCACCGTGCGGACGTCGCTCCAGGTGCTGACCGAGGGGTACGTGGACCCCGGGTCCGAGCGGGGCCGGAAACTTCTGGCCGGGGCCGTGGAACGGGTCGACGGCCTGCTCGAGATCGTCAACGACCTGCTCGAGCTCGCCAAGATGAGGGAGGGCCGGGCACGGGCCCCGTGGACACGGGAGGTCAACGTCAACCAGCTCCTTGCGGATCTGTTCGATGCCCTGGAACCGTACGCCGAGGACCGGGGTGTCCGGCTCGTTCCCGACTTCGAGGGAGTGGCGATCCTCGACTGGGGGATCCCGCCGGATCTCGTCTACGCCTTCGAGAACCTGATGCAGAACGCCATCAAGTACTCCCATCGGGGTGGCGAGGTCACCGTCCGGCTGCGGGTTGCGGACGGCACGTTGACGGTCCGGGTCGAGGATCACGGGATCGGGATCCCGGAGGAGCTCGTGGAGGACGTCCTGCTCGAGTTCGTCCGGGCGCCGAACGCGAAGAAGCATGCTCCGGAGGGTACCGGGCTGGGCCTCGCCATCGCCCGGGAGGCCGTGGAGGCCCACGGCGGGACGCTCGTCCTCGAGAGCCGAGAGGGCGAGGGCACCACCGCGATCGTCTCGTTGCCGCTCCACCGGGATCCTGCCACGGAGAACGGCGCAGGTTCGATGGGTAGTGAGGGTGACACTTCCGCGGGGGTCACGGACGCGTAACATCTCCGGATCCCGCCGGGAACCACACTGATGGCTCGTCTCGCGACAACTTCGTTCTGTTCAGGGGGTTGTGTTGCTCGCTGCGTGGTACGGAAGTTGCAATCCGCCCCCGCGAGGAGAGCGCGCCCACGGGGCGCCGGAAAGGAGACGAGCATGAGAAGGAGTCTGGTCTGGTCGGTATTCGTCGTGGCGCTGGTCCTGGCGGTCAGTGTGGCCGGGGCCGCCGAGAAGTACAAGGGGTTCGAGCGGGGCGAGGCACTGATCACCGCGAAGGAGCTGAAACAGCTCATGGACGCGAAGGATCCCAAGCTCGTGATCCTCGCTGTGGCCAAGACCGTGGACTACCGGATGGGGCACATCCCCGGGGCGTTCCAGATCTGGCGTCCCGACTACGAGCCGAAGAAGGGCGTGGAGTTCCCGTACGAGGGGATGGCACTCGACCGTGAGGCGTTCCAGGCGTTCGTCCGGAAGTTCGGGATCGACAACGATTCCAAGGTCGTCATCTACGACCACAAGTACGATGCGCCCCGCGTCTGGTGGATGTTCTACCTGTACGGCAAGACCGACTGCCGGATCCTCGACGGCGGCTACCCCGCGTGGAAGAAGGCCGGGTACGACACGGACATCCTGGCGCCCGACCTCCCGAAGAAGCCCGGAAACTTCACGGCGACGACGGCGCTGCCGGGATGGTCGGTCTCCATCTCGACGATCTGGCGCTGCAAGACATCCGGCGACTACCAGCTTTGGGACACCCGGGGCACGAAGGAATGGACGGGCGAGAAGCTCAAGAAGGGCGCGTACGCCAAGGGCCGCATTCCCTGGGCCAAGCGGTGTAACTGGCCGAACTTCAAGAAGCCGGTGACCGAGGGCGGCAAGCCCACGGAGTTCAAGACTGCCGCCGAGATCCAGAAGGTGCTGGATACGTTCGGGTTCGATCGCAGCAAGCAGCAGGTGTTCTACTGCCAGTCCGGTGTCCGGACCACGACCGAGATGTTCGCCCTCTACCTGATGGGGTGGGATCCGGCCCAGCTCCACAACTACGACGGATCGTGGATCGAGTGGAGCTACTACCACAAGAACCTGCCGGGCTCCGGCGCGATTCTGTGCGAGAAGTGCGGCAAGTGACGTGAGGACGACAGGCCCGGGAGAGCCGCCCTGCGCGGCTCTCCCGCGGCCTTCTTCGCCGGGAGATCAGTGGAAGAGGAGGGGAGCATGAGCGAGGAGAGGAAGGGGCCGAGGCCCTGGGTCAAGCTGGTGGTCGTGGTCGCGGTGATCGCCGTCCTGCTGGTCGTCGCGAACCATTTCGGGATCTTCGACATGCTGAAGGAGGGGACGCTCAAGGACCGCGTCCTCCGGCTCGACGCCTTCTTCAAGAGCATGGGCCCCTGGGCGCCGGTGGCGTTCATCGGGATCTGGATCGTGGCGTGTATCCTCCTGTTGCCAGGCCTGCCCATCGCCATCGTCGGCGGGCTGATCTTCGGCGCCGTCTGGGGGACCGTGTGGAGCACCGTGGGCGCGAACCTCGGAGCGGCCGCGGCGTTCCTGATCGGCCGGTACGCGGCCCGCGACATGGTGGAAGGATGGGTGCAGAAGAACCCGACGCTGCGGAAGATCGACGAAGGCGTCCGCAAGCAGGGGTGGCGGATGCTGATGATCACACGGCTCGTGCCGATCTTCCCGTTCAACATCCAGAACTACGTCTACGGCCTGACCGACATCCCGTTCCGGACGTACGTGGCGGTGACCTTTCCGTGCATGCTTCCCGGCACCATCGCCTTCAACTTTGCGGCGGGTTCGGCCCGGGAGGCCATCTGCTCCGGCGGCCAGCCCGAGGCAGTCAAGAAGACCCTGCTCTACCTCGGCATCGCGGCGGTCTTCTTCGTCCTGCTCTCCCTGATCCCCGGATGGGTGAAGAAGCGGTACGCCAAGGACGGACTGATCGAAGAGGCGTGAACCCCCGGGGAACGGCGGGCCATTGCCCGAACGGAGGCGACCGCGGGCGACCTCGCGGAGCGCCGGTCTCCGGGCCCCGAACCGAGTCGTACCTGCAGCGCCACACGGGCGTGGAAACGGACACGGACCAGGGCCATGGCCATGGGGGACGGGCTCGCCGTGAAGCGAACCGGCGGCCGGCCCCCGCGCTTCGCGCGGGCGGCGCGGCCCGGCCTACCGTCGCGGTGGAAGCGAGCTTCCCCCGCGCCGTCCGGCCGTGCCGCTGGCGCCGCCTGCGGCGTCGCTGCCGGCCGCCTGGGCTTCGTTGAAGGGCGTTCGAGTCATCGACTTTGAATGAACGGGGCCGCGAGTCTCGCACCCCGGGACCGTCCCCGCCGCGGTCGCTTCGTCGTCACGATCGCCAGGTCAGTTCCTCCTTGCGCCCTTGCGGGAACGGCCCCGGGGCACGATCCGCGCGGCCCCTCCTCGTCACGGCGAGTGGCGGCCGCAGGCCGGGAGCCGCGTGCGCGGCGCCCCCGGGTCGCTGCGCTCCCCGGGGCCGTGGGGGCGTGTGCGCCCCGGCTCCTCCGGCTCGGGCTGCACCCCGTGGCGACGCACCCGGACGGCGTGTTACTCGCCGCCTTCGGCGTCGGTGACGGTTTGGGAGACCGGACGGTCGTAAGCCGTCCACCCGCCTTCTCCGGCCCTGACGGGCCTGCGACCCCCTCGGCAACGACCGTTCGCCGGTCTCCCCGCACCGTTCGGCATCTTACCCTCCGCCCACCCGGACCCCCTTCCGGGCCAAGATGCCTGCGCTGACCGCCCGGGCACGCCTCCACGAGGCTTGCCCTCGCCTCCGTCGCCAGACCGCCCCCGCCCCCACGCCGGCCCGTTCCTCGTGGGGCGCTCGATCGCTGGATGGCCGAGAACTCCGTTGAGGGGACAGTCCCAATCGTGAAGGCCAGGGTTCTTTGGAGCGCCAGCCGGGACGTTGCTTCGCTCGTCCCTGGGTGGATGGGTAAGTGGGGTACCAGGCGAGGCGGTCTCGTTTCGGCCAGCAGGTCGGTCGGGTTGGGGACAGTCCCGATCGTGACGGCCCTGGATTCTCTGGATTGGCAATCGGGACATCGCTTCGCTTGTCCCTGGGCAAGCGGGTGAGTGGGGTGCCAGGTGGAGCGCCATTCTCTCGGCGAGGATCTCGGCCAGGTTGCGGGGACAGTCTCGATCGTGAAGGGCTGGGGTTCTCTGATGCGCCAATCGGGACATCGCTTCGCTCGTTCCTGGGCGGTTGGGTGAGTGGGGCGCACGTGGGAGGCCTTGAGAGTAGGGTGAGTGGTTCTCGACGCCCCGGGGCGAGGCGGTTGCGGTCATCGCCCGTGCGAAGCCCGGGGCCGGCCGCCGGTTCGCCTCACGGTCCGCTGGTTGCCCACGGCCGGGTTGCGAGCCTCGCCGCGGGGGATTGGTACGGAAGCTGGTCTGGCGTGGCGGATATGTCGGCGTGTTCAGGGGACAACTCCCGAATTTTCGTTCCGGCGGGTACAATGGGTGCGGAGGTCCGAATGATCAAGCTCGTGCAGTGCATCCATGCGAAGCCTGACATGCCGGCGGCCACGTTCCGGGCGGCCTGGAGACAGTACGGTGAACTCCTCGAGGGGCTCCGTGACGTTCTGGGCATCAAGGAGATCGAGCTGACGACGACGCTGTCCGTGGAGGCCAACGTTACGTTGATGCTCAACCGGGCAACGGCGAAGCCGTTCGATGCCATGGCCGAGATCTGGTGGGAGCGGGCGAACATCCTCGAGGATGCGCTGGAGACCCCGGAGGGCCAGGCCGCCGTGGCGCGTCTCAACACGCTCCAGGAGGAGTTCATGGATCTCCCACGCTGTGTCTTCTTCTTCGCGTTCCAGGAGGCCTCGGCGGACTCCTGATCCATCGCGCCGGACGGTGGCTCCGGGTCCGGAGGTGCCGCCAGGCGCCTGAGGTGCGTCCCGGGACCGGTTCGGTGTCCTGGAGTGTGGCGGGGGCGTGTGGGGTACACTTTCCACCGGTCTGGATGGCGCAATGATCCACCGTTTCGGTCCCTTCGCCTTCGATTCACGGACGCGGGAACTGCTGCAGGACGGGGTTCCCGTCGCCCTGCCGTCCCGCCCCGCGCGTGTCCTCGCGGTCCTGCTGGAGCACCATGGCGCCCTCGTGACGAAGGACGAGCTGGTGGAGGCCGCGTGGGACGGGATGTTCGTCACGGACGACGCCGTCTTCCGAGCGGTGGCCGGGCTGCGTCAGGCGTTGGGTGACGACGCCCGGAACCCGCGGTACGTCCGGACCGAGCACGGCAGGGGGTACCGGTTCGTGGCCGAGGTCGCGACGGAGGAGGCGCCGGGACCTCCCGGGGAGGGAGAGCCGGCGGGGGACGCCGGGGCGAGCGGTCCGGTCCGACGCGCCGGGACACGGGTGCGGTGGGCCACCTCCGCTGCGATGGTGTCCCTGATCCTGGCGCTCCTCGGGGTTGTGCTGGTCGGTACGTCCCGGACCGGGGGCGACGGGGCCCGTCTCCATGAGCTGCTCGGCAGGCCCAGGGGACTCTCGAAGCCGGCGTGGAGCCCCGGCGGCGAGCTGCTGGCCGCGGTTGGGCCCGACCGTCGGGCGGGGACGCTCGCGTTGTTCCTGGTTACGCCGGGGAGCGGCCAGGTGGTCCAGCTGACGCACGGCCTCGAGGTCCGGGGGGCGGCGCCGGTATTTTCTCCGGACGGCGGCCGCATCCTGTTCACCGTCTACGGCTCCGGGAACGATGCGCCCGCCGTCTTCGAGGTCCCCGTGCTCGGAGGCCGGCCCCGGCCGTTCCTCCGCGCTGCCTCCGCCGTCACCTTCGACCCGGGTGGTGGGCGGCTGGCGTACGCGGCGGTGACCGAAGCCGGGACCGAGGTCCGCGTCCGGGCGCGCGACGGGTCCGAACGGGTGCTGGCGAGGCCGGCGTACTGGCCGCGGTGGTCGCCCGACGGCGGGTGGATCGCCTGGACCACGAGCGACCCGGAGGGAGGGGACGGCCTGCTGTACGTGGCCCGGCCGGACGGATCGGACCGCCGGCGGCTCTCCTCCCGGCCGGCGCAGCACTACGGCCTGTGCTGGACCGCGGACTCGAGGGCCGTCGTGGTGGCGTCGAACCGGGACGGGACGTTCGATCTCTGGCGGTACCCCATCGACCGTTCGCCGCCAGTCCCCCTGACCGTCGGTGCCGGAAACGCGACCTGTCCCGCCGTGCACCCCGACGGGGACCGGGTCGTCTTCGCGCGGGGGTCGCTGGAGTACGGCGCGGCGGTTCTGGACGATCCGGAGGACGTGCCGGACTGGATCGTCCACCAGGACCGGATCGTCCAGGCGGCGGCCGGGCCGGGCGAGGCGGTCGCGGTGCTCGCGGAACGTCCCGGTCGGCGCGTCCTCAGGCTGTACCGTCCCGGTGCGGAGGACCCGGTGGATCTTGGGAGCGGTCCGCTGGAGTCCATCGCCCCGGCCGGAGCGGGCACGCTCCTCGTGACGGTCCGCGACGGCGCCGGGACCCGGATCGAACTGTGGGGGCCGGGGCCCGGTGACCGGACGGCCGTGCTCGCCGATCAGGAGCATCTGGCGTGGGCCGTCCCGGTGCCGGACGAACGGGGAGTCGTGGCCGTGCGGCGGCTGCCCGACGGCGACCGGCTCGTGGCCATCGCGCCCGGGGAGGGTGAACGGGTCCTGGCGCGATCGGCGCGAATCGTCGCACCACGGATCTCCCCCGAGGGGCGGGTCGTGGCGTTCTCGGGCGGGTACCGGCCGCCCTCCTCCGGGGCGGCGGGGGTGTGGCTGGTCCCGCTGGACGGGAGCGCTCCGCCGCGGCGGCTGACGGCCGACGGCGCCTGGCCGTGCTGGGCGGACGGAGGCCGGGCCCTCGTGTTCGTCCGGTACTTCGAGCGGGAGGGGCTGTGGCGCGTCCCGGCCTCCGGGGGCGAGCCGGTCCGTCTCCGCGGGCCGGTGGAGGGGTTGCCGATCTGGCACCTCGACCGGTTCGGCTCCGGACGGCTCCTCGTGGTTCTCGAGGTGCACCAGCCGACCCTCTGGACCCTGGAGTCGCCCCGGCTCTGACCCCGGTCTGGCTTGGGGCCGTCTCCGAGGGGGTGCGGTGCGCCCCGGGGCTCTCGACGGGGTTCCCGGGAGGGGAACGTTTCACCTCATCAAGAGATTCAAGAGGTTCTTTTCCGAAAAAACAATGTCCTTTTCTACTCGTGGTGCGCCCGAAGGCTCTCGACAGAAAACGCAGTGTCCCTTTCTGCTGGACGTTCGTCACTTGGAAGACAATGTCCCTATTTCCTGAAGAACGATGTCCCCTTCTCGGTCGGGCCGGGTGCGTGGTGTTCGTCCGGGGCGTTCACGGTGGCGGCTCCTGCTCGCGGGGAACGTCAGATTCTCGTCAGAACCTCGTCAGGACTCTCCGCCGGTCGTCCTGCCAGGATCGAGGGCAGGAACGACGGTCCGGAACGGATCGGAAATCGGGGAGGTGGCCATGAGAGCCTTGAGAGACGGGAAGGTCGTTGGACTGGCGGCGGGGCTCGCCGCGTTGCTGGCCGTGGTTCCCGCCGCGGCAGAGGCGCCGCGGGCGGACACGGGGACGGAGTTCACGTACCAGGGGGTGCTCCGGCAGGACGGTGTCCCGTACGAGGGGACGGTGGACCTCCAGTTCTCCCTGTGGAACATGCCGGCGGCCGGCAGCCAGGTCGGGCCCACCATCGAACGGACGGGGGTCGTGGTGGCGGACGGCCTGGTGACGGAGCGGCTCGACTTCGGCGACGTCTACGCAAACGGGGCCCTGTGGCTCCAGATCGTGGTGACGCCGGAGGGCGGGACGGCCACGGTGCTCTCACCCCGGCAGAAGATCACGCCGACGCCCATGGCGACGGAGGCGTTCCGGCTCGAGGGGCACGAGGCGTCGTTCTTCCTGGACACCGGCGGGGACCCCCAGACCAAGACCGGGAACCTGACGGTGGACGTGTGGGACGGTCACGCCCTCTCGGGGAAGACGGCCGGGTACGGCAACGCCGGGGTCTTCGGAAGCAACAACGACCTGGACACCAGCGGGGGCTACGGCGTCTACGGCCAGTCCGAGAAGGGTGTGGGCGTCTACGGCATGTCCAACGCACCGGACCGTCCGGGGGTGCGGGGGCGCGGCCCCTACCGTGGCGTGGAGGGCCTGAGCAGCGCGGGGACCGGCGTGTACGGGTACGCGACGGAGGAGGACAGCATCGGGGTGGAGGCCCGCAACGTGGACGGCTACGGCCTCTACGCGTATTCCCTCCACGGCACGGCGGTGTACGGGAGGTCCAATGCCGACGGCGGCATCGGGATCAGGGGTGTCGGACTGGGTGTCGGAGTGCGAGGTTACTCCTGGGACGGGACCGGCGTACTCGGGGCGACGGAGGACGACACGTCCGCCGGCGTGCACGGTCAGAACCCGAACGGTCCCGGCGTCAAGGCCATCACCGACTGCGAGAACGCGACCTGCGCCGCCCTGGTCGCCTCGGCCCTGAGCCGTGACGCGGTTGGAAACGCGGGTGTCCTCGCGAAGAACTACGGGGACGGGTACGGCGTTCACGGGGTCGAGGAGACGGGAGGAGGCGACACGAGCGCGGGCGTCTTCGGCGAGAACCTGGGGACCGGCTACGGCGTGATCGGCGAGGGCGCCGCCGGCGGCGGCCTGTTCGAGGACCGGGACGACGGGACGGTGACCTCCCTGGCCTCGGGCGCCGCATCCACGGCCGGGACCGGCGCGAAGAACTTCGTCCAGAACCACCCGTACGACCCGGAGGCGGTGGTGGTGTACGCGGCGCTGGAGGGACCCACCGTCGACACCTACACCCGCGGCCGGGCACGGCTCGTGGACGGCCGGGCGCGGGTGGCCCTCGACCCGACCTTCGCCCTGGTGACGAACCCGTCGTTCGGGCTGTCGGCGGTCCTCACACCGGTGGGCGGCGATCCCGGCCTGTACGTGGAGTCCGTGGGGACCTCCGAGCTCGTGGTGGCCTCCCGCGATCCGGAGGCCGACACCGTGTTCGACTACGTGGTGTACGGCCTTCGGATCGGGTTCGAGGACACGCCCTCGATCCGGCCGAAGCCGTTCGACGCGCCCGTCCCATCCATGGCGGCGTTCCGGGCCCTGCTCTCGGAGCGGCCGGACCTCGTCCGGACCACGGCGCGGGAGCGGCTCGGCCGGGAGCTGGTGGAACGCGGTCTCGCCGATCCGCCGGACCCCGACCGGGAGCGGGAGCTTCTGGCCGCCGTGGGCGAATGGACTCCGGAGCGCGGGCCGGCGCACCCGGCGTTCCGGACGGCGCTCCGGCCGGGGGACCCGGACCCGGGTGACGCGGAGCCCGCCGGGGAGCCCGAGGAGGCCGTGCCCGGCCGGGAGATCTCCGGCGCGAGAGCCGATCGTGCTGGCCGCGAGGTCTCCCCGGCGGCCGCGGCGGCCGTGGAGCGGCCTCCGCTGCCGCGGGGCCGGATCGTGGTCCGGCTGGGCGACGGAGCCTCGGCCGCTCCGGGCACCGTGATCGCCTTCGACCCCGCCTCCGGACGGTACGGGCCGGCCACGGAGGGCGCCGCCACCGTGGTGGGGGTCGCCGTGGACGATCCGGAGGAGGGAACGCCCGGCACGCCCGTGGCGGTGGCCGGCGTGGTGGCGTGCCTCGTGGACGCCCGGTACGGACCGGTGCTGCCCGGAGACCTGCTCATGGCCTCGCCCACGCCGGGCCACGCCATGCGCGCCTCGGACCCGCTGCCCGGGACGGTGGTGGCCAAGGCGCTGGAGCCGCTCGAGGACGGGACCGGGACCGTGCGGGTCCTGGTCGCGGCGAGGTGACGCCGTGTCCTGCGCGGTGATGCGAGTCCTGTTCGTGGCGGCGGTCCTCGCCCTGGCCGCCGGCACGGCAAGAGCCCAGAGCCTCGAGATGGACTGGCGCACGGTGGACGGCGGCGGCGCAGTCATGGGCGGAGGGGGGCTGACGGTCTCCGGGACGGCGGGCCAGCCGGACACCGGGGTCTCCACCGGGGGGACGCTGGCCCTGGAGGCCGGGTTCTGGCCCGGCCCGGAGGCCGGCCGGTGCGACGCCGACGGCGATGGGGACTGCGACGCCGTGGACCTGGCGTGGGTGGTCCGGTGCGCCGCGGACCCGGCGAACTGCGGCTGCCCGGGCGACCCGGACCTGGACCGTTCGGGGTCCGTCGACGCGGCGGACGACCTCGCGGTGCTCGCCGGGGCCTTCGGGTGACGGGAGCCGGGAACGGCCGGACGGGGAGGGCCGGGGCCGGGCGCCTCGGCCCTCCCGCTCCCTGCCGGTCTCGCGGGACGCCCGCCCGGAGATGCCGGCACCGGACGGACCGTTCCGGACGGCTCAGGAGCCCGAGCCCGGCCCAAACTGCATCTCGGTGCCGACGGTGACACCCAGGCTTGCGCGGCGAGGCTCCCACGGGTGGCGCCGGATCCAGGAGACGCCGCCCCCGACCTCGGCGAACAGCCACTTCCGGAGGATCCGCCGCCGCCACGTCACGTGGATCCCGTACTCGCCCGTCGGAACGGGGGCGTCCGTGGCTCCGCGGACCCACGCGCGGTAGTACGCCGCGCTGTCCACGGTGAACTCCTGGTAGAGCGTCAGCGACGAGTACCACTCGACGCCCTGGGAGATCTCGGACAGGGTGGCGTCGGCGCCCCACCGGAGCAGGAACCGATCGCCGTACCGGTGTTCGAGGTCGAGGCTCGTGGTGGCGCCGGCGCCGTCCCGGTGGCGCCAGAACACGGTCTGGGAGAACCGCCCGAGGCTCGAGGGTCCGAGGGGGAACAGAAGCCAGTACCGCCCCTTGCCGTAAAGCTGGGGCGAGGTGCTGACCGTGGCACCCCCGCTGACGCGGAAGCGGAACCGCTCGCCGTGCAGCGGCGTGGTCCCGAGCCCCGCGACCCAGTGGTACGGCTCCTCCCGGGAGAGCTCCTTGACGGCGGTACTCTCCGCCCGGTCCGAGAGGTACTCCCCCTCGGATTCCCGGCCGAGGAACCCCTTGAGCTTCCGGCTGAGGTTCGGCAGGTCGAACCTCAGCCGGAACCGGACCCGGGACCAGAACAGCTGATCCTCCGACCAGTGGAGCCGCAGCCCGAGCAGACCGCTGGGGAGCTCCTTGACGTCCTCGGCCTGTGCGTTGCCGAAGAACCCGTCGAACCCGAGGATCGTCGAACAGATGACCCGGGTGGTCCAGTCGTGGACCCGATCGAGCCAGCCCTCACCGCCTTGCTGTACAGCGGCACACGGATCTGCCAGGGAACGGGGACGGCTCTCACCGGCCGTCAGGGAAGAGGCCACGACCGCGGCGAACACGGCGGCCACGGCCACCCTCGCGCTTCCTCGCGGCCGCAGGAAGCTGGACACCGGACCCCCCGGACGCAGGGTGGGCCGGCCTTCCGCCTCAGTTCGCGGCCTGCCGGTGCGTACCGACCATGGGGAGCTCCTTCATCAGTTTGTACTGCACCAGCGTGCGAAGCCGGTTCTCCACCTGGGCGAACGCCACGGCCTTGCGAACGCCAACGGCGCTGGCGACCTCGTCGAAGGTCCGTTCCTGGATCTCGAGCCACTTCTTCTGCACGGCGACCAGCTCGTGGAACGCCTTCTTGAGCGTCTCGTCGTCCATGGTCGCACTGTCGCGGGCGAAGCTCCGGACAAGGTTCGCATACCGGTTGCGGAGCTCGGAGATCTCGGCCATGTACCGGTAATAGATCGGCCAGAACGCCTCGGCCTCCTCTGGCGTCAGGCCCATGGCATCGGCCACGAGTTTCTGGCGCTCGCCCTGGATCGCCTGGAGGGTCATGGTCATCTCGTCGCTGACCTGGGCCGATGCCGGGACCACCGTCATCACACCGAACAGCACGACCAGCGCAACCTGCATCACACGCCTCATCGTCGGACTCCTTTCCCCCGAACGCCGGTCGCCGGGCCGGGGAACCACACTCCGATCGTACCCCATCCCAATCACCACGCGCCAGGCCGGCCGCCGGTTCACCACAGGGCGATCAGCGCCCCACGGTCACAACCAGCCGGGAGAGACGACAAACAGCGTCCCTTTCTCTCTGTCCCCGTTCTTCCCCCGCGCGTGCTACGATTCGGACGGGAGATCCAGATGCACCATATGAAACATCGGTTCCATGCTTTCCTGACCGTCGCCGTTCTGATCCTGGCAGCGTCAGCCTGTACGACCCTGGGCGGCCTGGAGCCACCCGAACTCAACCTCGCGAACCTTGAGCTCGCCGACGCCACCGTGTTCGAGACGTCGCTGCACGCCACCGTCCGGATCGTCAACCCCAACCCCGAGCCGCTCGAAGTGGACGGGATGGCGTTTCGTCTGTATGTCGACGGAATCAAGGTTGGCAAGGCGGTCTCCGCCACGCGGGTGACGGTTCCGCGGCTCGGCTCGGTGACGATCCCACTTGAGCTCTACGTCAGCAACGTCGCCCTGTTGACTCGCCTGAAACCGGTTCTCGAGTCCCATTCGCTGCGCTGGGCGATGCGAGGTAAGTTGTACCTCGTCACCGACTGGGGCACGCGGAGACTTTCTCTGTCAGGTGAGGGAATGCTGCAACCACCCACGGAACCGGATGAGGAGCCGGCGGCGGCCGCCGCCGGAGGAGGTGACGCATGAAGACGCTTCGGATCATCGGAACCGCGACCCTTGCGCTGGTCATCACCATCCCTGCCGGAGCGCAGACATGGCGCGACGTCATCGGTCAGGTGACCGGACAGGGCCAGGAGGAGAAGGCAGCGGAGGCCGGAGCCGTCACGGAGGAGGAGGCATCGAAGGGGTTGGAGGAGGCGCTCGAGATCGGCGTGCAGAAGGCGGTCGAGCTGGCCTCGGCACGGGACGGCTTCCTCGGCAACGACGCGATCAGGATCCCCCTTCCGAAACCGCTCCGCCCCGTGGCCTCCACGCTACGCAAGATCGGGATGGGCGACATGGCGGACGCCTTCGAGGAGACGCTCAACAGGGCCGCCGAGAAAGCTGCGGCCGAAGCGATGCCGATCCTGACCGACGCCGTCCGGGGCCTGACGTTCGAGGACGCCATGGCGATCCTGCGGGGAGGCGACACTGCAGCGACGGACTATCTCCGGAAGGCGACGGAGGAGAAGCTGACGAAGGTGTTCACACCCATCGTCGAGAAGGCGATGGCAGACACGGGCGTGACGTCGGCGTACCAGAGCCTGGTCCGGCAGGCCGGGCCGTATCTTGCCATGGCCGGGCAGCAGCAGGATGAGGACCTGACGCCGTACGTGACGAAAAAGACGCTGGACGGCCTGTTTACCTTGGTCGCCCAGCAGGAGAAGGCGATCCGGGAGGATCCCGTGAAGCGGACGACCGACCTCCTGAAGAAGGTCTTCGGCACATTGACAGGAAGCGGAGCGTAGGGGTCTGGGGAGTGGTCCACCGGTCCATCCTCCCCGTCCTCACTCTCCTTACCCTCCTGGTTCCCGCCGGGATGGAGGCCCGTGAGCTCCACTGGGACCGGATCTCGGTGGAGCTCGAGCTCGACCGGAACGGGGATCTCCATGTCACCGAGCACCTCGGGTATGTGTTCGACGGCGCCTGGAACGGTGGTTACCGCGAGCTTCCGCTGGACTGGGTCGAATCGTACACGGACATCTCGCTTTCCCAGGAGGGGTATGGGCCGTACCGGCGGGGCAGCGTGGCTCATGCGGGTGGGTACATCGTGGAGACTCGCGGGAACACCGTCCGCGTCAAGTGGCGTTCCCGCGAGCCGTCGGCCCCGCCGTACGAAAACGCCCATGTGGTCTTCGTCTTCTCCTACGTTGCCCGGGGGGCGGTCCGGTACGGCACGAAACACGACACCCTCCGCTGGAACTGTGTCTTCCCGGACCGGACCAGCCGGATCGACACGGCGGAGGCCGTCCTCCGGGTACCGGACGGCATCCCCGCCGACGCGCTCCGCGCCCGGCTCGCCACCCTCGGCCGGGACACCCGGGTCGTCGTGGAGCCCGGCGGCACGGTGCGGGCGACGGCCCACGGCCTCGAGCCGGGTGACGCCATGCAGCTCCAGGTCACGTTCCCTTCGGGGATTCTCGTCCGACACGCCCACCCCCGCCAGTGGATGAACCGCGTCGGGGTCGCGTGGATCGGTCTTCTCTTTCTCGTTGCCGGCGCCGTCTTCCACACCGTCCGGTTCCTTCGCCACGGCCACGATCCCGATGCTCCGTTCCGGATCGAGTACCTGACCGAGCCACCCGAGGAGCTCGACCCGGCTCTGGCTGGCGCCCTGGACGCCCGGGTCGGGATGCCCGAGATCCTTGGAACGATCCTCGAGCTCGGCAGGAAAGGTGTGCTCCGAATCGAGGAGGAGACTGAACGTACGCTTGGGATCTTCCAGCACACCAAGGTCACCATCTCCCGTGTCGGGGCAGGGAAGAACCGCACACCCTGGGAACAAGTCGTCCTCAACGGGCTCAGGCTCTACGCCACCGGTCAATCGGTGACGACAGAGGATCTCCGCAACAAGTTCTACACGACGATCTCCACTTTCCAGTCGAAGGTCGCAGAGGCGCTGGTCGCCCGGAACCTCTACCACGAGCGGCCCGCCACGGCTCAGGGCCGGCAGATCGGCATCGCCTTCCTCGTTGCAGGTACGATGGTGCTCGCTGCGATGCCGCCGATCCCGTGGGGGCCCGGCCTGGCCGTCGCCGCCACCACCCTCGTCGCGCTGGCCACCGTGCTGGCCGTGACGAGAACGAAGCTCCTCCGCCCCCCCAGGAGCTCGTGGGGCGTCCCGTTACTCCTCGCGCTCATCATGGCCACGCTCTGGGGATTTCGGCTCAGTCCCGGCGCGCTGATCCCGATCCGCATCCCGGCGCTTCCCATCGCCGGCGCCGTGGGGGCCCTCGTGATCGGTCTCGCCTTCGCCCCGTTCATGCCCCGCCGGACCCGGGCCGGAGCCGAAGCATACGCCAGAGTCCGCGCCTTCGCCCGCTACCTCAAGCATCTCCAGGAGCTGGGAAACCTCGAGGAAGCCCGGGAACGCCTGGAGCTCTTTCTTCCGTGGGCGACGGCGCTCGGCCTTGACCGGACCTTCCTGGCCCAGCTCGAACCGCTCGGCGAGGTCCCCGCCCCGTTGTGGTACACCGTCTCGTCCAGCACCGGGAGCAGCGGTACCGCGACGGCCGGCCTCTCGGGCGGCGCCGGGACCATCTCCCTCCAATCGCTCTCGAACTCGCTCTCCTCGACGCTGTCCAGCCTTTCCTCGACGCTGTCCTCTTCGCCCGGAGGTTCGGGTGGGGGCGGAGGCGGAGGGGGAGGCGGAGGCGGTGGAGGGGGAGGCGGCTGGTGAGCGCCCGGGGACTCAAGACGCTCGGCTGGGCCCTGGCCATGAGCGGGGCGGCGTGGGCCGCGCTGTGGGCGCTCTGGCTACTGGCTCAACATCGGGCCGGGCAGCTCGACACCGGAGGCGCCATCCTCGGCCTGCTGCTGTTTGCGTTCCTTCCCGCAGCGGTGGCAGGCGCCGGTGCGGCGGTGGTGCTCGTACGGGCCTCACGCGCCGCCCGGCTCGAGGCCGAGGCGGCGCTGGAGAGCCGGGTCGCCGAGGCCGTGCGGACCCGTGGGATCGTCCGTCTGGCCACCCTGGCCGCCGAATGGGGGACCCCCGAGCCCGACCTCCGCCGCGCGGTGGAACGGCTCGTGGGCCTCGGCCTCTTCCCGGGACAGGTGGACTGGCCCCGCGGCGAGCTCACCGCCCCGTACGCCCGGCTCGGCGACGCCTGCCCCCGGTGCGGCGGCGAGCTCGAGCCCGCCGGGAAAGGACTCCTCGTCTGCCGCTACTGCGGCTCCCGCTTCCCCGTCGCGGAGTGACCCGGCCCGGCTCCGGCCACCTTCCCGTGCCCGTTCCGGCGGCCACCGCCCAAGCCCGCGGAAGGGACAGACAGCGAAAGGCCGATCTCGGAGGTCTCGGAGTCACCGGCGGGAGGCTCCGCAGCCCGGAACATCTCCCGGCATGACAGCGGATGCCCTATCGCCGTGCGAACGGATCATCGTCCGGGTGCGTAGGTGCGTGGTCGAAACCATCACGCGACGTGGGACCTGGAGAAGAGTTCGTTCGGGTCGCCCCGAGGCCCCGGCCAATCACGACCCCAGAGTTCCGTCGGGCCGAAAAATGCAGTGTCCTTTTGTCTTGCGTCGGGCCGAGTAATAAATAGTGTCCCTTTTTCATGGCACGCCAGGCATGGCGCGAAGCGGCATGCCTGGCGCACGAAATGAAAAGGCCCCCTCCGCGGAGGGGGCCCGATCGGCGTCGATCGCCGGCCTACCAGCGGCTGTGGTAGCCGCCGCCACCGCCACGGTTGTCGCGGCGGGCCTGGGCCTCGTTGACCCGGATGTTCCGGCCGTCGAGCTCCGAACCGTCCAGCGCGGCGCTGGCCGCCTCGGCCGACGACTCGTCGGCGAAGGTCACGAACCCGAATCCGCGGGAGCGGCCCGTGTCCCTGTCGGTGATCACGGTGGCCTCGACCACCTCACCGAAGGCGGAGAAAGCCTGGTTCAGGCTCTCGCTCGTGGTGTTCCAGCTCAGGTTTCCGACGAAAAGCTTCTTGTTCACTCGATCTCTCCCTCTCGGCTCTCGCGTCCTCGCGGCAAGCCTTCTGTTCGCGCCGGAACCCCGCGATCTCCGCGTTCTCCGGCTTTGGTTCCGGGCGGCTCCCCGCCCCTCGTTCTCCGGCCCACCACACTGGCGCGACCTCGAATGACCGGACAATACAGGAGTGGAGCGCGAAAAGCAAGCAGCCCGGCGGAGACACCAGAATCCACCGCTAAGGGTTCGTCGATGGTGTGTAGGGGTTCCAGCCGTGGGGGGGGCGGGGTTTGAAAGGGTGGTCAGTGGTTCAGAGGGCCTGGAGCGGTTGCATCTTGGGATTGTGTCGC
>JAMOVQ010000149.1 GCA_027067575.1 Thermoanaerobaculia bacterium
TGCCCCGGGGCCGTTCCCGCAAGGGCGCGAGGAGAAACTGACCTGGCGGTCGTGACGACGAAGCGGCCGCGGCGGGGGCGGTCCCGGGGTGCGAGACTCGCGGCCCCGTTCATTCAAAGTCGATGACTCGAACGCCCTTCAACGAAGCCCAGGCGGCCGGCAGCGACGCCGCAGGCGGCGCCAGCGGCACGGCCGGACGGCGCGGGGGAAGCTCGCTTCCACCGCGACGGCTGGCCGGGACGCGCCGCCCGCGCGAAGCGCGGGGGCCGGCCGCCGGTAGGCCCGCGGCACCTGGGCCGCCTTCAGAACCGCCAGGTCACCCCGCTGATGACGTTGGAGCGTGAGCCGCCGAACCCCGCCTCGAACAGGACGCTCCATCGTTTCGTGATATCCCAGTTGACGCCCAAGAGGTAGTTCCACTGGTCCCGGTTCTTCTGCCGGAGCCGGTAGGCAACGGTGGTGGTCGGCCCGAGCGGCGAGTCCGGGGTGTCGAAGGTGACCGAACCGCGGAGGATCGAGTCCACGCCCAGGTAGGCCGTCCCGATGTAGATGGAGATCAGGCCGTCCTTCCCCACGTCGCCCGTCACGCCGATCCGGGGCGAGATGTTCAGCGTCGTCACGTTGTCGTCCAGGATGTCGATGTCGGACCATGTCCAGGTGACGGGCAGCGTGACGAAGTACTTGCTCCACCCGGCAGCCAGGTTGAACCCCAGGGAGAAGGTGTCCCCCCGGTAGTCGGCCACGGCGGTGGCCTCGTACCGTTTCCCGCAGATCGGCAGCTCGGGCGACCCGGAGCAGAGGGCGGGGAACAGGTCCCGACCCTCGATGCTCATGGGGACCGTGGCCTCCCCGTCGAGCTTTCCGACGACGGCGTACAGGTTGAGGAACGGGAGGAGCCAGGCGTCGAACTTCGCCTGCAAGGTGGCGGTCTCCACCTCCGGCCGTCCGAAGGCCAGGAGCTCCACCGGTTGGATGGGGCCATCGCCGACCGAGATCGCCAGGTCCGATACCACCGCGTCCTGCCGCATCCACACGGGGAGCACCGAGATTCCGAACGGGAACGGCAGGTCGAACCCGAGGTCCACGACCCGCTGGCCCCAGATCGGCAGCGGGTGGTCCCAGACCTTCCTTCCGCCACCGTCCTCACGGACGTGCTCTCCGAGCTTCCGCCCCTCGAGGCTCGGCACGGACGGGGCGCCACGCAGCCGCGGATGGATCACGGGCCGTTCCATGGCGTCGTACGCGACCCGGCACCCCTCGGTGAGCCGGTCCTCGTGGGCGTAGAGACAGGCGAGGATGCGTCCGTCTCCCGGCGTCACGTCGTGGCAGAACTGCCCGATCTCCTCCGAGCACGCCTCGGCCAGCCGCGCCATGGCCCGCTCCAGCTCGGAGGATGCCTGCGTGGAGTCTGCGAGGGCAGACGCCGGCAGCACGAGCCCGGCGAGCAGCGGCACGACGCCCAGCCGGACCACCTTGTGGAGAACCATGGACCCCTCCTTCCGGAACCCGGCCCGGATTGTCCCAGCGGGCCCTCTTCCCGTCAAACGCCGCGCGGCGTCCGCCGGAGCAGTCCCGGAGGATCACCCAAGGGCCGTCGCCTCGCTCCCCACCGGCGTCTCATCGAGGAGCCGGGAGAACCGGTACCGGGGACGCTCCCGCCACGCGCCCCGGTGGTAGGCGTACCCGGCGAGGAGCGGGAACAGCGTCGTGGCCTCGCCGAACACCATCTGTTCGGTTCCCTGCTCTACCTTGCCCCAGGAATGGGCCTCCTCCAGCGTCGAGCCGGAGAGGGCGCCGTCCCGGACATCCGCAACGGTGATCTGCACCGCGTACCGGTGCATCTCCACCTCGTATCCGAGCACCTCGGCCGCCACCACGATGTCCTGCGCGAAGTTCTTCGGCACCCCGCCGCCGACCATCAGGAGCCCCGTCTCACCCACCATCAGCTTGATCCGGGTCAGCTCGAGGAAGTCCTTCGCCGAGTCGATGGAAGCCGCCGGCCGGCCCTCGCGGGCCGCCCGCCACTGGTGGTCGACGAACCCGAACCCCGCGGACGAGTCGGACAGCGCGGGGCAGAACACCGGAACGTCGTGGCGGTGGCACGCCTCGAGGATCGAGCCGTGGTCGGCGCCGTGCTCCGCGAGGTACGCCCCCATGGCCCGGAGGATCTCCCGCGAGGAGTGGGGACGGGGCTCGAGGCCGTCGGCGATCCGCGCCACCGTCTCGTCGCAGACCCGAAGCTCGTCCTCGTCGATGTAGGTGTCGTAGATGCGGTCGATGTGGAGCTGCCGCAGCAGCTCGTCGTCGGCGTCGGGATCCCCCATCCAGTGGTGGAAGCCGAGCCCCTCGAAGAAGTCCTGATCCACCATGTTGGCACCGGTGGAGACGATGGCGTCCACCATCCGGTGCTCCACCATCTCGGCGATCACCCGCTTGAGCCCCGCGGAGACGAGCGAGCCGGCGAGGCACAGGATGATCCCGCACCGCCGTTCCCGCAGCATGGTCTCGTAGATCTCCGCCGCCCGCGCAAGGTTCCGCGCCTGGAACGCCATCCGGGAGAATGCGCCGATCAGCGGTGTCGGGTCGAACGTCTCGAGGGAGACGTGCTCCACCGGAACCTTGAGAAAGTCGGCCTTGGTCGCACCCATCGGATCCACCTCCCCGCCGGTCCGGGCCGGCGAGGGCTCAGGATACCGCACCGCCCCGGATCACCAACCTCTGAAGGTGCGGCGATGCCCCCCGGAATGTCTGACCGGGACGAGAGAGAATGGGACACTCCTGGCCCCGGGCGGACGAGCGCTGACCGGTGCTGGTGCCGGAGTCGTAAGGACGACGTCGAGCCGCTCCCGGTTCCGGCTCTGGCGGTATCGCGCCCCACCCGGCGCGCCTTTCAGCCGGGCCTCCCGATCGGTTTGGTGATACGGCTTCAGGGCGGTGCGGCCCGCTACCGCTGCCGCCGGACCATGGCCGGGGCAGTCCACCGGTCGATCCAGTCGAGGACCACGTGGTGCCACTGGATCGAGTTCTGCGGCTTGAGCACCCAGTGGTTCTCGTCGGGGTAGTACAGGAGCCTGGACGGGACGCCGAGCCGCTGGAGCGCGTTGAAGGTGGCGAGGCCCTGGGTGTCCACCACCCGGTAGTCCTTCGCCCCGTGGACCACGAGCTCCGGCGTCCTGAAGTTCCGGACGAACCGCAGCGGGGAGTCCTTGGCGTACCCCTCGGGGTTCTCCCACGGCGTGCCGCCGTGCTCCCACTCGGGGAACCACAGCTCCTCGGTGTCGAAGTAGGCCATGGTCTCGTCGAGGTTGCCGTCGTGGCAGACCAGGGCGCGGAACCGGCCGGTGTGACCTTGGATCCAGTTGATCATGTACCCGCCGAAGGAGGCCCCCAGCGCCGCCATCCGGCCGCCGTCGATCCACGGATGGTGGGCCAGCACCCAGTCGAGGCCCGTCATCAGGTCCTCGTACGGCGCGCCGCCCCAGTCGCCGTTGATGGCGTCGGTGAAAGCCTGGCCGTACCCGGTGGAGCCGTGGAAGTCGATCATCACGGTGGCGTACCCGTGGCAGGCGTAGACCTCGGGGTTCCACCGGTAGTGGAAGTGATCGTCGAAGCTGCCCTGGGGGCCGCCGTGGATCAGGAACGCCAGCGGGTACCGCTTCGCCGGGTCGAACCCTGCGGGCCTGACGAGGTAGCCGAACACCTGATCGCCGTGGGCGCCGGTGAAGGAGAACTGCTCGTACTCGCCGAACTCGAGCCCGGCGAGGCGGTCCGCGTTGAGCGCGGTGATCGCCGTGACGGTCCCGTCCGGGGCGCGCCGGTACAGCTCGGCCGGCGAGACCAGGGAGTCCTGCCGGAAGACGAGGGAGCCGTCGGGCAGCGGGACGGGGTTCCGGTTGGAGTGCCGGTCCACGATCGCCTCGACGGCGCCGGTGGTGGCGTCGATCCGGAAGATCGTGTGGTTGCCGACGTTGTCCGCGGTGGCCCAGAGGAACCGGCCGTCCGGGGACCAGACGAGCTCCGAGGGGGAGCGGTCCCACCCCTCGGTCAGGGTGCGGGGCTCGCCGGAGGGCCAGTCCATCAGCGTCACCCGGAACCGGTCGGACTCGTACCCGGGCCGCCGCATGGCCAGCCACGCCAGGGTCTTCCCGTCCGGTGAGAACACCGGCGTGCCGTCCCAGGCGCGGTTGGCCCCGGTCAGGCAGCGCGGCGCCGCCGAGCCGTCCGTCGGCACCGCCCACAGGTTCCAGTCGGTGGACCACGCCACCTCCGAGCCCTCCACGACCTTGGCCGTGTAAACGAGCCACGCGCCGTCGGGCGAGACGGCGAAGTCCTCCACGCCGCCCCACGGCTCGGTGGGGCAGTTGGCGTCCACGCCCCGCATCAGGTCCACGGGTTCGCCGGAGGGCGCGCCGTCCTCGCCCAGGGGCAGGCGGAAGACGTGGTTACGGCGGCCGTCCTCCCACCGGTCCCAGTGCCGGACGAACAGCCGGTCGAAGACCATCCCCGACGCCTTCTCGGCCTTCTTCGCCTCGAGGCGCTTCACCGTGCACGGTACGGGGGCGTCACAGTCGGGGAAGACCCGCAGCGCCAGGTAGAGCGCGCCCTTCGGCCCCACGGTGAACGTCTCCACGTCCAGCGGCAGGTCGGTCACCCGCCGCGCCTCGCCGCCCGCCAGGTCGAGCCGCCACACCTGGGCCGAGCCGGACCGGGTGGAGAGGAACAGGAGCGTCCCGTCGCCGAGCCAGACCGGGTTCCAGTCCGATTCGGGCGCCGTGGTCAGCTGCCGGGCGCCGCCGCCGTCCACGGACGCGATCCACAGGTCGGAGCGGCCACGGTTGGCGTCGAGGTCCATGGTGGTCACGGTGAACGCCACCCGGGTGCCGTCCGGCGAGACGGCGGGGGCGCCCACGCGCTGCATCGCAACCATGTCCTCCACGGTGAACGGCCGCCTCTCCGCCGCCGGGGCCATCCCCACGGCGAGCAGCAGCCACAGGATCGTCAGGGCGAGCTCGATCGTCCGGCGCATGACAACCTCCGCGCCCGGCGTTCCGGGCCCGGTCATCGTAGCGCACCCAGGGTGCGCGGCGCGGGAGGGAGCGGGCGCCGCCTCAGCTGCGCGGGGTCGGTGCGCCGGAGGACCGCAGCGCCAGGGCGAGGTCGGCAGCGTCGACCCGGCCGTCCCGGTTGAGGTCGCCCACGCCGGTTCCGCGGCCGTCGAACAGGTGGCCCACGACCTCGGGGGCCGCCGCGCGCTTCGGGGCGTGGTGCTCGAGCCGCGGCAGCACCGCCAGGGCCGCGGCGGCCGCCAGAGCCGCGGCCGCGACGAGCCTCCCCGTCCGTCGGCGGCGCCGGGCCGGCAGGACGGCCCCGGCGAACCCCTCGCTCACGCCCGCCGCGACCTCGCCGGCCCATGGCGCCGTGGCGACGCCGTCGAGCACCGCCCGGCAGCCGGGGCACTCCCGGATCTCCGGCCGGTCCCCGGCCTCGCCCCGCAGCATCCGGAGCGCCAGGTCGCCGTGAACGTCGCAGTCGAACCGCATCGTCATCGCTCTCCACTGATCAGGACGCGCCACCGCGCCCGCGGTCACGCATCGCCTCCAGGCGGCCCCGCAACCGCTGCCGGATCCGGAGCAGCCGCATCTTGACCGCGCCCACGGAGAGCCCCTCCCGTGCCGCGAGCTCGGCGATGCCCACACCGTCGGCCCGCGCCAGGACGAGCCGGCGGCTGGCCTCGTCCTCGGCCTCCAGCGCGGCGAGCATCAGGCGGAGCTCGGACCGTCGTTCCGAGCGCTCGTGGGGGTCGTCGTCGGAGGCGAGATCCAGCGCCTCGTCCAGCGCCCGCTCGGACCGGACCGCCGCCCGGCGGAGGTGGTCCCTCGCGGCGTTGGCCGCGATCCTGCGGAGCCACGCCGGGAAGCTGCGGGGATCCTCGAGCCGTTCCAGGCTCCGCCATGCCCGGATCGCCACGTCCTGGGCCAGGTCCCGGGCCGTCTCCCGGGACCGCACGCCACAGGCGATCAGCGTCGACGTCACGGCCTCCCGATGCCGCTCGAGCAGCTCGGCGAAGGCGGCCTCGTCGCCCCGCCGCGCCCTCCGGACCAGGGCTGCGATCTCGTCCCACCGGCTGACGGACGGTTCCATGGGGCCACAGGATACAGGACGGCCCCCGCCGGAATGCCGACGGGGGCCGCCCCGGGGTTGGGGTTGGGAAGAGGTCCGTCAGTGAGCTCTCAGCCCGGAGAGCCTCCGCGCGGCGGGGATACCGCCGAGGCGGAGGACCGGGGCCTGGTGCCGGAGCGCCATGGGCATGGCGCCGGAGCACGGGTTGGAGAAGCTGCCCGAGGCCACCACGGCGCCGCCTTCGTCGAGGATCTCGACCTGGTCGATCCCATCGACGGGCGACAGGCCGTCCGGAATCGGGTTCGGGTAACCCGTGGAGGAGAGGTACAGCTCTCCCATGCCCCAGGAGGCATCGATGGTTCCGGCCGTCACACCGTCGATCACCACGGTGTAGACGCCCTCACCGGAGAACGGGGTGTAGATGAGGTCGATTTCCTCCTCGACCACGTTCCCGTCGGAGTCCACCATGCGGTACCAGCCGACCTGACCGACGTCCGCACCGGTCTCCATGTCACACAGGCCAGTCCCGCCCATGGTCCCGTCATACCCGTCGCCATCGTCGTCGTCGCCATCGTCGTCGCCGTCGTCGTCACCGCCACCGGTGGACGGGTCGCACGGTGCGGCGAACGAGCCCTGAAGCACCGCCATCCCCGTGGAATCAACCAGCGCGACGATGTCGATCCCGGACACGGGGCTCAGCGCCGGATTCATCGGTTCCGCACACCCGAGCGAGTCCTGCTCCGAACACATGTCGATGATCAGCCCGCCCCACGAGTCCGTGGACCAGGTTCCGATGACGTTCCCATCGACCACGAGCTGGTAGGCGGTGTCTGCCTGCAGTCCATCGGCGAACAGTCCGAACGCCTCACCATCCGGGTCCTCGTACACGATCCAGCCGACGATCCCGAAGGCGGGAATACCCTCTGCGGGGCACATGGTCGTCTCATCCATGTCCACCGGAACCGGGGGATTCCATCCGCCACTCGGATCACACGGATCGGCGAAGCTGCCGTGGACACCAGGGGTGCCGTCGGCCGCCGCAAGCTCAATCACGTCGATATCGGCCACGGGCCCCACGCCGTCCGGCATGGGCGCGCTGCACCCGATCGCCTCCGGATCGGTGCAGAAGTCGAGGATCAGGGTTCCGTCGGCGTCAGCAACGTAGGTGCCGATGACCCGTCCGTCGATTCTCAGCTCGTACGAACCGTCCGGCTCGAGCCAGCCCGCGGTCACCGAGAACGCCTCGGCATCCGGATTCTCGAACAGAACCCACCCGGCCATGCCACCGCCGTTTCCACCCTCGTCCGGGCAGAGCGGCGTCAGCTCGCCATCCACGGGCACGGGAGGCTCCTCACCGCCCCCGCACGGATCGCACGGATCGGAGAAGCTGCCCTGCAGCACGTCACCGGAGGCCGAGGCCACGGAGATCGCGTCGGCGTCCGAGACCGGCTGGAGCTCGGCGGGCAGAGGATCACCGCCGAACGTCGCCGGATCGGTGGAGAAGTACAGCTCGAAGCCACCCCAGTCCTCGGCCACGGCGGTCATCGTCACACCGTCGATGGTGATGGTGTACTCGGTTCCGGGCTCGAGGCCCCAGGTCATGATCCAGAGGTCCTCGTCGCCGCTGTCCCAGAGATCCCAGCCCACAACACCGCCGGCGTAGGAGTCCTCGTCGACGGGACACAGCGCCGTCTGATCGGCGTCCTGCGGCATGGGAGGCTCCCAGCCGCCGCTGCACGTCTCGCCCTCGTTCCCTTCGAGCACGGCCTCACCCGCAATCTCGATCGTGACGTTCTGGACCGCCGAGACCGGCAGCACATCGTCCGGCAGCGGCAACGAGGTGCCGTCGGATGCGGTGGAGAAGCAGAGCCAGAACGACCCGTCCTCATCGACCGTCGCTGTCGCGACGACCGTGCCATCGAACGAGACCGAGACCTCGGCACCCGCCGCGAGCCCCTCGGCTCCGACCATGGCCTCCTGATGACCATCATCCCACGCGCTCCAGCTGTAGAACCCCCAGGCCATCTCGGAGGAGCCCTCGAGCGGGCAGAGATCGAACCCGCCGAAGTCCACGGGCTGAGGCATCTCGAACTCGCACGGCTGCTGGAAGCTGCCGGCGAGGACCGCCGCACCGCCGGCGACGATCTGGATCACGTCGATCCCGTCCACCGGAAGCACGCCGTCGGGAAGCGGCAGCGACCCGGTCCCATCGGGGTCCGTGGTGAACTCGAGGGCGATCAGCCCGTCATCGTCCGCGGGGTACTCCCCGAGGTCGGTCCCATCCACCACGACGCCGTACGCCGTCTGGGGCTCGAGCCCCGCCGCGAAGATGTCGAGAACCTGGATCGTCTCGTCGCGGTAGACGCCCGCACCGCCGAACAGCGCTGGATCGTCCTGACCGCACAGCGGCGTCCAGTCGACGTACGTCTCGCCGCCATCATCGTCGTCCCCTCCCTCGGAGCGGGAGTAGAGAACACTTCCCTCGCTGCGGCCCGAACCCGCCTCGACGAGCTGGACCACGGAAAGGGCGTTGCGGCCCAGCACACCGGGACCGATGGAGAGCCATCCGGGCTGGTACGCTCCCGAGGCCACCCTGAGACTGGCCCGTCCGGAACCGTCTGCCTGCAGCTCCCCGACCTGCCTGCCGTCCACGAGCAGCAGGAGCCGCGCCGAAGGCTGGAGCCCCCGCGCGTCGGCGGCGAGCGTGGTCACGGCCCTGTCGTCGTGCCCTGCCGGTGCGAGCCGCCGCAGCTCGAGATCCACCGCGCCGCCGCCGGGCGCCGCCATGGTGGCGTGGACCGACTGAAGCACCTGCCACGTCTCGGCCGAAACGGCTGCCGTTCCATGGTGCCCGGTGCCGATGGCCGTGGCCATCCCCAGCCCTGCGGCCAGGAGCCAGACCATCGCCACTGCGAGGCTGTTTCTGATCGTTGCTCGTTTCATCGTGCCCTCCCTCTCATCGATTCGTTCGTGCACGGGTCCGGAGACCTGGAGAACTGATACACCCGCCGTCCCCGCCACCGACTGCCACCGTGACTGCCGTCACAGCTCGCCCGCCGGCTCACCGTCCCCCCGGGACCAGTGAGAGCGCAGCACCGGCGTCCAGCAGGCCGTGCACCCCGCGGCTCTGGCCCTGAAGCGGTGCGGCACCCTGCACGAGCGCCGCCTGGATCTCCTGCGGCGTCAGCCGATGGTTGATCGAACGCATCACCGCCGCCGTGCCCGAGACCAGCGGCGCGGCCATCGACGTTCCACTCCAGGTCCCGAACCCGCCGTCGAGGAGCGCCGAGTACAGCGACTCGCCCGGCGCGGCCAGGGTGACCCCGGGCGCCGCGTTGGAGAACGGGGCCACGGCGCCACTGTCGTCCGCCGCGGCGACGGAGATCACCCGGTGGTCCCGGGCGGGAAACGGCAGCGCGTCCTCACCGTCGTTGCCCGTGCCAGCCACCAGAACGACCCCTCTGGCGATGGCCTCGTCGAGCAGCCGGTCGAGGACGCGGGAACGCCTCCGGTAGACCAGGGACAGGTTGATCACGTCCACACCCCGGTCCATCGCGGCGATCATGGCCTCGCACACCGCAAAGGTCGAGCCACGGCCGTCGTCGTCCAGCACCCGGTACGGGACGATCCGGGTCCCCGGTGCCGCGAGCAGGACGAGTCCCGACACGAACGTTCCATGTCCGGCCGCCTCGTCCACGTCACCGTCACCATCGTCGTCCACGCCGTTCGTCGTCTCCCACGGTTCGGCGTCCCCGTCCACGAAATCCCATCCTCCAGGGGCGATTCGGTGCCGCAACAACGGATGGAACGGCTCCACGCCGGTGTCGATCACCGCCACCAGTGTGCCCCCGCCCACCGCGGCATGATGGGCCTGCTCGATCCCTGACGCCCCGGCTGCGGGCTGATGGACGTACCGCTCGCTCGTCGGGGAACGGTCCGCGATGGGCATCCGGCGCCGGGTGCTCTCCGGATCGTGGAACCTGTAGTTCGCCTCGAGCGCCTCGACGTCCGGATCTTCGAGCAACGTCTCGATAAGGTCCTGCGGCAGGGGAACGGGCCAGCGAAACAGCACGATCCGGCGGCCAGGGAGACGCCCCTCCAGGGTCGCCCCGTACCGGCTCGCCACGTCGGCCGCCGAGGCACCACGGGCGAGGACCACGAGCGCTTCGGATGCTTCGTCCTCGTCGAGCCCCTCGAAGTCGTCGGGGGAGGGTGCGGCGGTGGCGACGAGGCTCAACGCCTCGAGCCGTCCGTCGCCCCGTCCGACGCAGGTCGCCAGGATGCTCATGCCGGGCACGAGATCCTCCGGACCATCGGCATCCCCGTCGAGCACCGTCTGTCCGGTGACGAGCACGTCGGAGCCGTCGTCGAGGATCAGCTCACCGGCCGCCGGGACCGAGACCACGGTTCCCGCCACATCGATCGTCCCGGCGTCGGTCGCGCCGAGCCGTTCCACCGTCAGCGCCCGGAGGGTGTCGTCCTCGCCGAGCTCGGCGGTCACGGCGACCACCATCCCTTCCTCGAGATCGCCGTATCCGGTGAGGCCGCCCAGCCATGCCGTGTCGGCCGTCGTGCGGATCGCCGACCCGTCGTCGAGGACGAACTCCTCCGGTGGAGAGAGCGTGGCGATGGTTCCCATCAGATCGATCACGAGACCCGATCCTCCACCCCCCCCATGTTCGAGGAGCGTCACCACCGATGCCAGCACGGCGCCGTCCTCTGTGAACGCGCCGATGACGCCGACGGTGTCGCCGGGCTCGAGCTCTCCTATGGAATCGAACCCGTCGAGATCCGTTGTCGGATCCGTGATCACCGTGAACCCATCGACGGTGGCGAACCTCCAGTCGTCGAGCACGGCGGCGACGAGCGTCAGGATGTCCACGGAGCCGGACGGCTCGTCGAGCAGCTCCAGGGTCACGGCCCGGAACGTGCCGGGCGACTCGAGCGGCACGGCCTCTACGCCGACCACGGCACCGGTAACCAGTTCGTCCAGTCCCGAGAATCCGACGTACACCGTCTCGCCATCCACGAGCACCAGTGACCCATCCTCGAGCACGACCCCATCCGGACGCACCTCGGAGACGACGCCCTGGAACGCCACGGTGTCCGGCTCTCCACTGCCGAGCAGATGGACCGCCGTCGCCTCGATGGTCGTCCACCACGCGTCGGCGACTCCCGTCACCGCCACCATGTCGCCCGCCGTCAGCGCCGACAGCCCGCCGACACCGATCCACTGCGTCTCCGCCGTCACGGAGACCGCCGTGCCGTCCGAGAGGACAAACCCGTCCGGGGCATCGATCCAGGCCACGATCCCCTGGATCATCACCTCGTCACCCGCCCCCTGAAGGCGCGCCACCCCGGACGCGAGCCACGACCCATCCTCGAGCCACGAGCCATCTACCTGGACGAGGTCTCCGGGCACGAGGTCGGCCACACCCGAGATCCCTCCCGAGAACACCGTGGCCGAATCGGTGATCACGAGGACCTGGTCCTCCAGCACGAACCGTTCGCCGTCGAGCACGATGGTCACCTCGCCCACGAGACCGTCCCGCGTACTCGCCAGAGACATGCCGTGGGCCGTGGCCGCGAGAAGTGGCCTCGGGGCCACCGCCACGAGACAGGCGGCAAAAATCGCCAGAACGAGCCAACCGCGATCGCGCTTCATCGTGCCTCCCACGTCCCAGGATCGCCAAGAAGACGCCAGCCCCCCCAGAGCGCCGGATTCGGATGGCGCTCCCGCACCTCGAGCAGCGCCGCCCTGAACGCCCGGCCGGGGTCCGACCCCTCCAGGTTCCGGTAGAACGCAACCGACATGGCGCGGGTCACCCCGTCGTCCACCGGCCCGGTGGCCAGCACCGAGCACGCCACACCGGAGCTGAGCAGCGCACGCAGGAACCCGCGGAGTTCCAGCCCACGATCCGTGCCCGAACGGCCGACATCGCACGCCCCCGCCGTGACCAGCCGGGCACGGACCGGCCGGCCCGTCAGCTCGGCGGCGGTCAGCCACCCATCCGTCAGCCGGATTCCGGACGCCATGGCCCAATCATGCCGGAACGCCCCGTGCGCCGAGAAGTGCACTGCGTCACAGGAACCCAGCAGTTCGAGGGCGTCGGCCACCGTGGCCCGTTCCACCGCCTGCGCACCGGACACCACGGCTGTGAGTTCCCGGACCTCGGGGCCGATCTCTGCAAGGCCGTCTCCGGGGCCACCCGCGATGCCGAACCCCTCGCCCCGGCGGACGGAACCCGAACCCCGCCGCGCCAGGAGATCGAGCCCGGGGAGCACGGCGACCTCGAGCCGTTCGATCAGCGACGCTCCACGGACAGAGAGCGCGGGCCACGGCAGGTCGAACAGGTCGCCGTACGGCACGACGAACAGGCGCCGGGCCTCCCCGAGCCACGGGGCCACCGGCCCGAGGATCGTCTCACCGACCCGCTCCAGCAGCTGGTCGAGCTCCCCGGCCAGCGCCGGGCCAGCCCCCTCGAGCCACCGTCTCCCATGGTCCAGCCGCGCCATCCGGCGATCGATCCGCCCGGTGAGCCGGCGCACGGCGGTCCGCCCCCCGGCGATCCGCAGATGCCGGAAAAGGCCGGGCCCGTGCAGGAAAAGGAAGAGATCCGGGCCGGCGGGGGCGATCTCCACCGCCACCTCGCCGGCCCGGAGGAACCGGGCGCCCTCCACCCGACGGCCCGTCTCCATCCCCTTCCGAACGGGGACGAGCCGGACCAGTTCCATCTCGATCGTGTGCATCCTGTGGCGGAGCGTTCCGGCGCTCACGGCGCCCCGTGCCGACCGGACTCCTCGGGGAGCCCGTCCCTCACCGAGCTCCAGCAGCGCCCGGAGCTCCTGGCGGAGCGCCCGCCACCGTCGCGTCCGGTCGCCGTTCTCCACCGACTCGACCTGACGGGCGATCTCCTCCACCAGCTCCGCCGAGGCCAGCCGCGCGAGGATCCGCCGCGCACGGCGGCCCCACACCGGCTCCTCCCTGGCGGCGAGGACCCGCACGGCATCCTCCGCCAGGGGGATCACCCGGCGCGAGAAGATTTCGCGATCGGTGGAGACCGGCAGCCTGCCACGGATCGTCTCCGCGATGGTGACGGCCTGGAGAAAGTGCCGGTACGCCCGCTCCGGGTCCCCGAACCCCGCGAGGACCCCGGCCATCCGGTGGGCCTCCATCCGGATCCAGAGCGGCAGGGCACGGCGCCCCAGCACGCGGCGGCAGACGGCGGCCGCCTCCGGAGCCGACAGACCTCGCGCCGCCAGCAGCAGCGCCAGCGCCGCGGGCGCGTGCAGGCCCGCCCGTTCCAGCGTCTCCGAGGCTTGCCGAAGCTCCTGGGGCGGCACCCGCCATCCGGCCGACGCCAGGTCCACGAGGAACCGGACACGCAGGACCGCCGTTCCTGCAGCCTCCATCCGTTCCATCGCCCGCGCCACGGCCTCCCCGGCTCCGGGGGCGCCGTCCTCGACGAGGGCCAGTGCCCGCACGGCGGCCAACAGGGCGGCGTCCCGCCGTCTACCCAGCTCCACGGCGAGCCGCTCCGCCGCCTCCGCCACCTCCACCGCGGACGCCAGACGGCCCATTTTCCACTCGATCGAGGCCACGAGTACCGACGCCTCGAGCTCGAGGTTCCGGTCCCCGGCGGCCACCGCCGCGCTTCGGACCGCCTCGGCTGCCGCGGCGGCGCCGACGAGCTGGCCGCGGAGCGCCTCGAGCTCTGCGAGACCGAGCCGGGGCTGGAGGGCGGAACCCGGCGCTCCGGCCTTCTCGAGCAGCCCGGCCGCCTCCCGGTACCGCCGTTCGGCCTCGGCGAACCGGCCGAGCTCCATCGCACCGGCGGCCATGTTCGCCTCCAGCAGGCCGCGGCGCAGCCGGTCGTCCTCCGGGAGCAGCCTCGACGCCTGCCGCCACAGCTCCATGGCGCTCCGGATCCGGTCGCGGGATTCCTCGACCCCGCCGAGGTTCACCAGCATCGCCGCTGCCCGGACCGTGTCGCCAGCCCGCCGGAACACCTGGAGCGCCCACCGGCCGCGGGTCACCGCGGCGCGGTGACGGCCCACACACGCCAGCGCATCCACCATGAGGAGCGCGACCCGGGCCGCCTCCAGGGGTGCTCCCGCCGTGCGGAACGACCGGTACGCCCGTTCGAAGTGCGGCAGGGCCTCGGCGGGCCGGCCGCGGAGGTGGAGCGCCGTCCCCACCGCCCAGTGCCACCACGGGGTCAGGCCACGGACCTTCCGGACCTCCGGCTCGATCGCCGCGAACGCCGCCTCCACACCGGGTTCGAGGGTCCGGGCCCGGCGCTCCGCCTCGGCGCGCAACGCCTCCCCCGCGGCCCGGAGGGCCTCGCTCCCCCCCCGGGCACCGGCGACGACGGCGAGAAGGTCCGTGCTCATCCGAGCTCCAGCCCCGCCGTTTCCAGCCGCTCTCCGTCCCCGACGAGGACGAGCCCGTACCGGCCCGCCGGGACCTCCTCGAGCACGAACTCGCCCCACGGGTCGGTGAACGTCGCCCGGCCCTCGCCCTCCTCCGGCTCGAGCCGCACCCGCCACCCCCTCGTCCCGCCCTCTTCCCGGACCAGGTGGCCCGAGAGCCGGATCCGCCCCGACGCCGTGCGCTCGGCCCGGAGGTCGAGCTGGCAGCCCGGATCGCCCAGGAGCCAGCTCCGGTCCGCCGCGCCCCGGACGCCTGCACCCTCGCCGGCGTGGAGGAGGGCGAGCGTCCGAACCGTCTCCGGAACTGCCCGGCTGTTCCGGGCCACGGCGAGCGCCCACCGTCCGAGCGCCGGCGGCGGCTCCGGCAGGGCGGCCTCTCGCAACCCATCCAGGCGCTCGCGCAGCGCCGCTACACGGCGGCGGCACACGGCACACCGGGCCAGGTGACGCCTCGCTGTGGAGGAGGGCGTCCCGGCGGCGGCTTCGAGCAGGGCGGATCGATCGAGGTGGGTCATGATCCCTTCTCCAAATCAGTCGTCCCCACGGCCGTTCTGATACAGCCGTTCGAGGATGGTTCGGAGGCGCGCGAGACAGCGCGCCCGGATCGGCCCGATGGAGCCCACGGCGATCCCGCACCGGGCGGCGATCTCCCGGTACGACGGGCGAGGCTCGGTCAGGAAGAGGAGCTCGAGCAGCTCCCGGCAGCGGCCGTCCAGATCGGCCAGGGCCGTCCCGAGCAGCTCCAGCCGCTCCATCTCGAGCAGGAGCGTCTCCGCCGGTTCCACCGTCTCCTCCCCGGCCTCGGACTCGCCCTCCCAGACCGGAACGCGCCCGGCGCGCCGCGCCTCGTCGAACAGCTGCCAGGTCTGGTGACGCGCGACGGAGGCGATCCAGGAGGCCAGCCGATCGGCACGCTCCAGGGTGTGCAGGCGCTCCACGATCACGATCCACGCCCGCTGGAACACCTCCTCCGCCTCGGTGGCCGAGGCCCCGAGCCGGAGCGCGACGGACCAGATCAGACGCCCGTACCGGTCGAGCAGCGCCTCCCACGCCGACTCGTCCCCGGCCAGGCACGCGGCCACGAGCTCTGCCTCGGTCCGACGGTCCATCGCCCCGATCGTAGCAACCCGGCGTCCCGGGCGCCGGGCGTCCCGTCAACCGGCCGCACCATCCGGTCCGTCCTCCCGCACCTCGGTGATCCCGTTTCCGCCGTCCACCAGCACGATCCGGGCGCGGTGGCCGGAGATCTCCCGCTCGTCCAGCCAGGCGTAGACGGCGACGATGACCAGGTCACCCGGCTGGACGAGGTGGGCCGCAGCGCCGTTGATCTGGACCTCCCCGGACCCCGGCTCCCCGCGGAGGGCGTAGGTCGAAAGCCGCGTCCCGCGAGTGACGTCGTACACCTCCACCTGCTCGAGGTGGGCGATCCCGGCGGCGTCCATCAGCGCGCCGTCGAGGGTAATTGAGCCCACGTAGTCGAGGTCTGCCGCCGTGACGGTGGCGCGGTGGATCTTGGCCCTGAGGAAGCAGCGCATCATCGGAAACCTCCGGCACGGTCGAGGTCGGAGAGCGTCTCGGGGTGCACCCCGTCCGGGCTCGCCAGCACGTTGTCGATCAGCCGCGCCCCGCCCAGGCGGGCGGCCACGGCGAGGAGGACCGGCCCGGCGATCCCCGCAGGCGGCTGAAGGCTCCGCGGATCGACACAGGCCGCGTACTCCACGCCGAGGCGTGGCTCGGCAGCGAGCACCGCGCGCATGGCGGCCTCCACGGCGGCGGGGCCGGTCTCTCCCGAGGCCACGGCCCTGCGCCCTGCCTGGAGCGCGCGGTACAGGGCGGGGGCTGCGGCCCGCTCCTCCGGGCCCAGGTACCGGTTCCGGGAGCTCATGGCGAGCCCGTCCCCCTCCCGCACCGTGGGTGCCACCTCGATCCGTACGGGGAGGTCGAGGTCCGCCACGAGCCGGCGGATCAGCACGGCCTGCTGGGCGTCCTTCTGGCCGAACACCGCCACGTCGGGCTCCACGATGTGGAACAGCTTGAGCACCACGAGCCCGACCCCGGCGAAGTGGCCCGGCCGCGACGCGCCGCACAGCACGTCCTCCAGGCCGCCGAACCCGACGGTGACGGCCGGCGGCTCCGGGTACATCTCGCGCTCCGCCGGGGCGAAGACCGTCGCGACCCCCTCGCGCTCCAGGAGGCGCGTGTCCCCCTCCAGGTCGCGGGGGTACCGGTCGTAGTCCTCCCCGGGGCCGAACTGGGTCGGGTTGACGAAGATCGAGACCCACACCTCGTCCCCGAGCGCCCGGGCGCGGCGGACCAGCGCCAGATGGCCCTCGTGGAGCGCACCCATGGTGGGCACGAAGGCGACGCGGCGGCCGGCCTCCCGGGCCTCGCGGCGCAGCCGGCGCGCCCCGGCGACGGTCCGGACGACGCGCGGGCTCACGGCGCCACCTCCCGGATCGGAGGGTGCGTCCCCGCGCCGGTCAGCGCCCGGCCCGCCGCCGCGGGCAGCCGGTACCCCTGCTCCGCCGTGGGCACCCGGCGCGCCCGGACGTCCGCGGCCCACCGGCGGAGGGCGTCGGCGGCCGCCTGGCCGAGCAGCGCGTACGGCCGCACGAACCGCGGGCGTGGGGGCGGGCTGATCCCGAGCAGGTCGTGGACGACGAGCACCTGCCCGTCGCAGGCGGGACCGGCCCCGATCCCGATGGTGGGAACGCCGAGGCGGTCCGTCACGGCCGCCGCCACCTCCGACGGGACGCCCTCGAGCACCAGCGCGAAGCAGCCCGCCGCCTCCAGCCGCACGGCGTCGCCCAGGAGCTCGCGCACGGCGGCCTCGGTCCGGGCCTGGACCCGGTAACCGCCCATGGCGTGCACGGACTGGGGTGTCAGGCCCAGGTGCCCCATGACGGGGATCCCGGCCCGGACCAGCGCCCGGACCCGGTCGGGCCAGGCGCCCTCGAGCTTGACCGCCTGGACGCCGGCCTCCCGGAGGTACCGGACGCCCGCGGCCACCGTAGCCTCCACCGAGACCTGGTAGCTCCCGAACGGAAGGTCGCCCACCACGAGGGGTGTCGCCGAGGCGCGTACGACGGCCCGTGCGTGGTGGATCATCTCGTCCAGTGTGACGTCGAGGGTCGTCTCGTGACCGAGCACAACCATGGCCAGGGAATCGCCGACGAGCAACATGTCCGCGCCGGCGGCTTCGCCCCACCGGGCCGTGGGGGCGTCGTACGCCGTCAGCATGACGAGGGGTTCGCGGCCCGAGGCCGCACGGATCTCAGGGACGGTCTTCCTCCGCCGCATGGGTCCTCCTCCGCGCCGCCAGGACCCTCACGGCTCCCTCCCGCCCCCGTCGCCGGTCCGCGTCTCGGTCCGTCGGGATCCGAGCGGCACATAGACCTGTGTTCCCCGCCGGCAGCGACGGATCTGCTCGATCAGTCCGTCGAGATCGGCGGGATCGTTGACGAAATCGATGTCGTCGGTGTTGACGACGAGCAATGGCGTCTCGCTGTAGTGGAAGAAGAAGTAGGAGTACGCCTCGCTCAGCCGTTCGAGGTAGTCGGGCTCGATCCCGGCCTCGAACTCCCGCCCCCTTCGGCGGATCCGTTCGAGCAGCACCGGGAGCGACGCCTGCATGTAGATGACCAGGTCGGGTTTCGGGACCTCGGCCTCGAGCACGGGGTACAGCTTCTCGTACACGGCGAGGTCCGAGTCGTCGAGGTTGAGGTACGCGAAGATCCGGTCCTTCTGGAAGGTATAGTCGGCCAGCACGAGCTGGTGGAACAGGTCCATCTGGGCGATCTCCCGCTGCTGCTGGTACCGGGAGAGCAGGAAGTAGATCTGGACCTGGAACGCCGCGCCGGGCCGACCCTCGTAGAAGTCCGGCAGGAACGGGTTGGTGATGTCCTCGAGCACCGAGACGCCCTCGAACCGCCGCGCCAGGAGCTCCACCAGGGAGGTCTTGCCCACCCCGATGGGGCCCTCCACCGCGATGTGACGGAAGGGAAGCCGTTCGGTGCTCATGAGGCAGGGAGCATCTTAGCAAAGAGGAAGAGCAGGCCCATCCCCAGGGCGAGGATTCCGTTGGCCGAAAAGAACGCCGCGTCCACCCGGGAGAGGTCGCCGGGCCGTACGAGCCGGTGCTGCCACACCAGCAGCCCTGCCGCGGCGGCCACCGCGGCGTACCGGAACGGCCCGCCGCCGGCCAGCGACGCGAAGGCGGCGAACCCCGCGACGGCCAGCAGGTGGAGGACCCGCGCCACCGCCAGCGCCCGGGCCGCGCCCAGGGCCGCCGGCAGCGAGTGGAGCCCCCGCGACCGGTCGAACGCCTCGTCCTGCAACGAGTAGATCACGTCGAACCCGGCCACCCAGAACGTCACGGCGGCGGCCAGCACCAGCGGCGGCAGGGCGATGCGGCCCGTCACCGCGAGCCATGCGCCCACCGGGGCGATCCCCAGCCCGAGACCGAGCCACAGGTGCGCCAGCGGTGTGAACCGCTTGGTCAGCGAGTACCCCAGCACCCACGCCAGCGCCACGGGCGACAGAAGCAGACAGGTCCGGTTGAGGGCCGCCGCGGCGACGGCGAACACCGCCGCCGAGAGCACGGTGACGCCCACGGCGAACCGGCGGGACAGCCGTCCGGCGGGCAGCGCGCGGTTCCGGGTGCGCGGGTTCTCGGCGTCGATCGCCTCGTCGGCCAGCCGGTTGAACGTCATGGCCGCCGTTCGCGCCGCCACCATGGCCACGAGCACCCACAGCCAGGTGCGCGGGCCGGGCCAGCCGGGGTCCGCCGCCGTCACCAGCGCGATGACGGCGAACGGCAGGGCGAACACCGTGTGCTGGAGCTTGATCATCTCCGCCGTCTCGGCCGCCTGCCGGAGAACGTGGCTCACGGCCGCCACCGCAGACCCTCCTCCTCCGGTCCCTCGAGCCCGACGAGATCGAGCAGGCGCAGGCAGTGGTGCGCCACGAACCGCTCGAGCCCCGACGCGCCGGGGTCCGCGTAGAACGCCGGGACCGGCGGCACCACGAACGCCCCCGCCCGGGCCAGCGTCAGCAGGTTCTCCAGCAGGATGACCGACATGGGGGCCTCCCGGATGCCGATCACCAGCGGCCACCGCTGCTTGAGCGCCACGTC
This sequence comes from Thermoanaerobaculia bacterium, assembly GCA_027067575.1. Lineage (GTDB taxonomy): Bacteria > Acidobacteriota > Thermoanaerobaculia > Thermoanaerobaculales > Sulfomarinibacteraceae > JAMOVQ01. The sequence continues at coordinate 19,688 of JAMOVQ010000149.1, forward strand.
GGCCACACGCTGGCCGAGCCCCCGGGAGATCCCGTGGGCCAGCGAGCCCGCCATCCCGGCGGAGCACGGCAGGATGATGACCCCGCCCAGCCGGTGCGAGCCCGACGCGATGGGCGCCATCAGATCCGAGTTCGCCCAGGCCACGGCGCGGTCCCCGCCACCCAGCCGTTCCACGAACCGCTCCGCCGGGGCCCACTCCGGCCCGAGCTCGTGGGCCAGCACCTGCTCCGCCGGGGGCGTCACCACCACGTGGAGCCGGTCGAGGCCGGGGCAGGCCAGCGCCGCGCGGGCGAACGCCACCGCCAGCCGTCCGCCCGACGCCCCCGAGACCACCAGTGCGAGCTCGATCCCCACGCCGCGCCTCCGATCCGCCGGAGTATACAGGCGCCACCGCCCTGGCCGCCGCCCTGGCACTCCCCTGCCTCCGCAAGCCCCCGGGCTCTCCCGGCCCGGCCCCCCCCTGACCCCGCCCCTGCTCCGCTGACGTTGCCCCCGATGGCCAGTGCGGAGAATATTCGACACCCCCACTCCTCCCGGCACCCCACCCGGCCATCCAGCCCCGCCGCGAGACGGAGAGAATCCTGACACACCCACCCTGACCGGCCTCAGCCAACAGTGCCACCAACCTACTGTAAGAACGGAGGTTGTGCGAAACCGCCGGATCTGGCACCGTCCTTGCCCCATCGGAGAGCGACGCGAGAGACGAAAGGAGGCCAGGATGCACGACCCGTAGCGACCCGTCCCGCAGCCCACCATCCAGGACATCGACCACCGGACGAAAGGGAGGTTCCATCATGACGAAGACCCGGACGATCGTTCCCATGCTCCTCGTGGCACTGGCCGCCGCGGCCCTGGCACCGGCCGCCGCGCCCGCCAACGGCGTGGTCAACATCAACGACGCCACCACCGCACAGCTCGAGCTGCTGCCCCGCGTGGGCCCCGCCCTGGCAAAGCGGATCATCGAGTTCCGGAAGGCCAACGGGCCGTTCCGGAGCGTCGACGAGCTGGTGGCGGTCAGGGGGATCGGCGAGCGCTCCCTCGAGCGGCTCCGCCCCTACCTGACCATCGGCGGCAAGACGACCCTGACCGAGAAGGTTCACCTGCCCCGGACGCGCCCCAAGGCCGGATCCGGGAGCTGAACGGCAACTGCACGAAACGATGCAGCGCGGCGGGACGGGGCGGCCTTCCGGCCGCCCCTCTTTCCGAAAGGAGGATTCATGACGGCACGAAACCGCACCATTCTCCACGGTCAGCGCGGTGCGTCGCTGGCTGAGATGCTCGTGGTGGTCTGGCTGGTCGGGATTTCTGCGATCCTCGGCGGGCCGCCCCTCGCCCATGCCCGGCGCACCTGGGCGATGGCCACCACCACCCGGCGGGTCACCACCCTGATGATGCGCGCCCGGCTCACGGCGATCTCCGAGGGCCGGGCGTGCTCCCTCGTGTTCGAACGGGGGAGGCGCGGGTGGCGATGCTTCATCGCCCGCGACAACGACGGCGACGGCGTCAACCGGCGCGATCTCGAAGCCGGAATCGACACGGTGCTCGGCGAGCGGGTCGAGCTGACCGACAGCCCGGCCCGCCTCGGGATCCTCCGGGGGATCGAGATCCCGGACCCCTCGGGCGAAGGGACCCTCGGCGGCGATCTCGACGACCCCGTCCGGGCCGGCCGCGGCGACATCGTGACGTTCACGCGGTACGCCACGGCCACCCCCTGCTCGGTCTACGTCACCGACGGGAGAAGCCGGATGCGCGTTATCCGGCTGTTCGGGCCCACGGCACGGTTCCGGGTGCTCGAATGGCGGGCCGGCTGGTCCGGCTGGCAACGGGCCGGCTGGTGAACGGAACCGGTCAGGGCGCGGCCGCCCGGGCCGCGCCCGCCACCGTCTCCCCTGGCGCAATGGTCACGGGGCCGAGCAGGACCGACCGGATCACCCGCGCGCCCGCGCCCACCGTGACGCCCCCGGCGAGGATCGACTCGGCCACCACGGCGCCATCGGCCACGGTGACGCCCTCCCCGAGGTCCGAGCGGCCGACGGTTGCCGAGGACGCCACCACGGCGGACGGCGCGACCCGGCTCCGGTCGCCGAGGAGCTCGAGGACGGCGTCGAGGTACGCGGCCGGGGTGCCGATCTCCCGCCAGTGCCCCGCCACCACCACGCCGCCCATCCGCCCCGAGGCCATCGCAGGCCGCCAGAGCGCCCCGGGGATCCCGCCCGGTTCCACGGGAAGCGCCTCCAGCGCCCCCCGGGAGACCACCATCGCGCCCGGGTACAGGAACGGCGCCTCCCCCGGCCCGGGCCGGCCGGGCGGCCGGATCGCCGTCACGCGCCCTTCCCCGTCGAGGACGACCCGCGCCCACCGTCCGGGGTCCAGGTGGGGCAGGAGCGCCAGGGTCACGTCCCACCCGTTCCCTTCGTGGGCCTCGAGCACCGGTCCGAGCTCGAGCCCGTACAGCCCATCGCCGTTGAGGACGATCACCGGCCCGCGATCGCCGAGCAGGCCCCGCTCCCGGGCCAGGGCGAGCCCCCCGGCCGTGTCCATCAGCGTCTCCTCCCGGGAGAGGGCCACGGGCACGCCCAGAGGCACCGCCGCGGCGGCCGCCTCCAGCCGCCCGGCGAGATGCCAGGCGTTGACCACGACCCGGGGCGCGCCGCTGCGCTCCGCCTGACGCATCGCCCACGCCAGGACCGGCTCCCCGAGGACTGGGAGCGCTGGCTTGGGGACCACGCCGGTCAGGGGCCGCATCCGGGTACCCCGTCCCGCCGCCAGCACCATCGCCGCCGCGAGCCCGCCGGCGCTCATTCCGGGAACACCATGTCGCGGGGCAGCTCGAGCCCGGGGTGGGCCCGGCGGTACGCCTCCCACAGCGTCGGGTAGGAGCCGCGGACGGCGCCGCCGGGGTCGAGGCCCAGGCGCCGGGCGAGCTCGAGGATCGCCGCCCGCTCCCCCTCGAGCTCCACGAAGTCGCCCATGGGCGTCCGGTCCAGGGCGACCTCGACCTCCCCAAGCCGCCAGAGTTCCCGGTCCTTCTCGTACCGGAGCCTGGGACGGTACCCGAGCCCCTCGAGGATCCGCTCCATGGCCGCCCCGTCGGCCACACCGGTCTCGTGCTCCGCCCGCGTCTTGACGCCGCCGTCGAACCGTGGCGGCCCCTTGAGCGTCAGGGTCCAGCGCCCCCCATGGCGCCGCAGGCGCAGGGCGCCCCCGCCCCGCTCGATCCGGCCGTCCTCCGCGTCGAACAGTACGTTGACCTCGCGCATCGCGGAAAGCTCCAGGCGCGCGCCGAGCCGTTCGAGCGCACGCCGGACGGCGTCCAGCCCCTCCACCGGGATCTTGAGCTCCACTTCGACCATGTCCCGAGGGTACCAGCCCCGTCCGGCGGACCGAAGGGAGCCGCGCACGCCGGCCGGGATGGGGTAGCATCGGGCCATGCGGCACGTGGTGTACGGCACGGCGGGGCACATCGACCACGGCAAGACGGCGCTCGTCCGCGCGCTGACGGGGATCGACTGCGACCGCCTCCCGGAGGAGAAGTCCCGCGGGATCACCATCGACCTGGGGTTCGCCCACCTCGAAGGGGAGGACCTCCGCCTCCACTTCGTCGACGTTCCCGGGCACGAACGGCTGGTCCACACCATGATCGCCGGCGCCTCCGGGATCGACCTGGCGCTCCTCGTGGTGGCGGCGGACGAGGGGATCATGCCCCAGACGCGGGAGCACCTCGAGATCATCCGGCTGATGGGCGTCCGCGGCGGGGCAGTGGCGCTGACCAAGACGGACCTCGTGGACGCCGAGTTCGTCGAGCTCGTGGCGGAGGAGGTGGCCGGCCTGCTCGAGGGGACGCCGTTCGAGGGCGCGCCCGTGGTGCCGGTCTCGGCCCACACGGGGGAGGGGATCGGGACGCTCCGCCGCACGCTGCTGGAGGTCGCCGCCTCGGTCCGCCCCCGCCAGATGGAGGGCCGCCCGTTCCGCGAGGCCGTGGACCGCGTGTTCACGCTCCCCGGCGTCGGCACGGTGGTGACGGGCACCTCGCTGTGGGGGCGGCTCGGCGCAGGCGAGCCCGTCGTCGTGCTGCCGTCCGGCCTCCGGAGCCGAGCGCGCCGGCTCCACGTCCACGGGGAGGAGCGGGACACCGTGGAAGCCGGGGAGCGCGTGGCGATCAACCTGGCCGGGCTCCCGAAGGACCAGGTCCACCGGGGGGACCAGGTGATGACCGGGGAGGGGTGGCGTCCCACGCGGCTCGTCACCGTGCGGCTGGAGCTCCTCCCCACGGCGCCGGCACCCCTCGGGGAGGGGGCGGAGGTCGAGCTCCACGCCCTGGCGACCCGGAGCGAGGCGCGGGTCGAACGGCTCTCGGTCCGCCCCCTGGCGCCGGGCGCCCGCGCCGTGGCCCAGCTCCGCCTCGACCGGCCGATGGTGCTGTTCCCGGGCGACCGGGTCGTCCTGCGGCGCCCTGCTCCGGTCAACACGTTCGGCGGCGGCGTGGTGCTCGACGCCCACATGCGAAGGATCCGGCGCAAGGAGAGCGCCTCGCTGGACGCGCTGCCCGCGCCGGACCGCGACGCCTGGCCCGCCCTGCTCGAACGGTGGATCGCCGGGGCCGGTGCCGCCGGCACGGACCGGGACGCCCTGGCGGCGCGCCTCGGCGTGTTGCCGGAGGCGGTCGAGCCGGCCCTCGGCCGTCTCCTCGCCTCGGGCGGCGTGGTGACGCTGCCGACCCAGCCCCCCCGGCTCGTGGCCGCCCCGGCAGCCGGGTCGATCGCGGAGAGCGCCCGGGCCGAGCTCGAGAACCGGCTCGGGTCCGAGATCGTCTCGACGGGGATCCCCGCCCGGGACTTCGCCCAGGCGCTGCTGCCCCCTGCGGCCCACGGCGTGGCCGACGCCTGGCTGGCCCTGCTGCGAAAGCGGGGCGTCCTCGAGCTCGTGGACGGCCGGGTCGTGCCGCCGGGACGCCACGAACACGTGACGAGGGAGGGCAGGGAGCTCGCCGACCGGATCGACGCGCTCTACCGCGAGGCCGGCCTGGCACCCCCGTCACCCGGCGAGGTGGCCGAGCGGCTGGGCGCCCGCCCCGTGGTCGTGGAGGGGGTGTGCCGCTACCTCGTGGAGCGCGGCGTCCTCGTCCGCCTCGGCGGGAAGCTGCTCATCCACAGGACGGCCCTCCTCGACGTGGCCCGGGAGGTCATGCGGTGGCCCTCCGAGGAACTCTCCGTGGGGGAGTTCAAGGAACGGTTCGGTCTGACGCGGAAGCTCGCCATCCCCGTCCTGGAGTGGCTCGACTCGGAACGGATCACGGCGCGGACGGGCTCGAACCGGCGGGTGCTGCGACGGGAGTGAACACCGCCTTCGGGAGCACCCGGACCGTCGTGGAGGAGAGGGAGGAGAGCTTGAGCTCGACCCGCGAGCGGTAGATCACCCACGCGGGGACCGCCTCCCCGTCGCGGACCGCGGGCTCGAGCTGCCAGCTCGCGAGGAACCGGGCGGTCCAGTTCCGGAGCCCCGGTGCCATCTCGAGCGGCACGTACCGGTCGCATCGGCCCGATCCCGTGACGTGGACCAGCAGCCGCAGCGGCGCCTCCGTCTCGAGTCCGGGGATCCTGACGGAGAGCCGCCTGGGCGAGGCGACGGTAGTCAGCTCGTCGGGGTCCGCTGCCGGGAGGCCCACCAGCCGCCCGGACACGTACGGCTCCGCCTTCGGGGCCGGGGTTGGCGGCGAGGCGGGGTCCGGCAGCTCCAGTGCCTGGTTGAGCACGCCGGCCCGCTTGACCTTTCCCGCGAGCACGATCTCGAGCGCCGCCCACGAGGGCCTCGCCTGTTTCCCCGTGCGGGCGGGCTCGAACCGGGCGCCCATCACCTTCTCCACGAGGCGCGTGGCGATCCCCGGAAACGGAACCTCGAGTGGGACTGCCCCCTCACACCGCCCCCTCTCGTCGATGTACGCCGCCACCCGGGCCGTTCCCGAGACCGGCACGTTCCGGGGCGGCACCGACGCCACCAGCCGCGGGGCGCGATCGACGGGAACGGCCAGCGGATCGACCGCCTCGACCTCGATCACCGGAAGCGGGAGGGGGATCGACAGGGCGAGCCGCCGCTGCCACGCCCGCACGACCCCCTGCTGGGCCCAGGCGGTGACCGCCGGCACGACGACCACGATCAGCGCGAGAACAGCGGCACCCCTTCGCCACTCCATGCCGGCATCGTACCGGGCTTTGCCGCGGGACTCAACCACACCGGGGGGGACGCCTGCGGTAGACTGGGGACAGGGGAACGGGGCGATGGTCTACGGTGACGCACTGACGAAGGCCGGAAGGCTGATCGAGATCCAGACGATGTTCGCGCGGCAGCCGTACCGGA
>JAMOVQ010000150.1 GCA_027067575.1 Thermoanaerobaculia bacterium
CAGGCCCTCTGAACCACTGACCACCCTTTCAAACCCCGCCCCCCCCCACGGCTGGAACCCCTACACACCATCGACGAACCCTTAGCGGTGGATTCTGGCGTGGGGGGTGCGTTGACCCCGGGGACGGGACGCCATACCATGGGTGGTCCGGAACACGATGGAACGCACGGTCCTCCCCCACCCGTCCCTGGTCGAACGCCTCGCGGCGCTCGCCGAGCGGCTGGCCGACCTCGGCCAGTCCGCCGAGGCTGCCGAGCTGCTCGAGCTGGCCGCGGCACTGGCGCCGGGTTCCGACGCGCTGCGCGAGCGGGCGAAGGTGCTCCGCGACGGGGAGACCTCCGCGGACCCCGACCGCGAGCTCAAGCGGCGCAACCTCGAGGCATCCCACGCCATCGGCATGGGCCACGTGTACGCCAGCCGGGGCGACCTGGACCGCGCCCTGGAGCTGTTCGACCTCGCCCGCGTCCGCAACCCGTTCCACTACCTGGCCTACTCGGCCCGCGGGTTCCTCTACCTCCGGAGCGGCGACCCGGCTTCGGCACTCGAGGAGTTCGTGCAGGCGCGGCGGCTCAACCCGCTCGACCTCCGGCTGGCCGTGGAGGCGGCCCGGGCAGCCCTCCTCGTGGAGGACTACGACCGGGCGATCGAGCACGCCATCGACGCCATGCTCCTCTCCCAGTGGCAGGACGGCGCGGAACAGGACCAGGCCCGGCGGCGCGTGGAGACGCTCTCGAAGCTGTGCGGCCTCGAGAACGGCGACCTCGACCGCCTCGTTGTCGACCGCGGGCGGATCCTCCAGAAGGCCGCGGACTACGTCTCCCTGAGCCGGGCGCGCCTGTTCGCCGGCAAGCGCTGGCGCCGGCCCCGCCGCCAGGCTCGAAGGGCTGCCGCGGCTCACGACGATCTCCTGGCGCGGGCCACCGAGTTCCGGTCGATGGAGGTGTTCCGGCATTTCGACGACCATCAGCTCGTGGAGCTCGCCTGGCTCGCCCGAGCGGAGCGGTTCGAGCCTGCGCAGGTGCTGTTCCGCGAGGGTGAGCCGTCGCACGATGTCTTCATCGTCCGCGAGGGAACGGTCCACATCACCCGGCGGACGCCCGCAGGCACCCAGATCCTCGGTACGTGCGGATCGGGTTCCCTCCTCGGGGAGGTGGCGTACCTGGACAGTGAGGTCCGTTCGGCGACGGCCCACGGCGTCGGCTCCGGTTCGGTGTACGTGATCCCCGCCCACGCGCTCGCCGCCCGGACGAGCGAGAACCGGGAGCTCGCCGTGGCGCTCCTGTGGAGCTTCTGGCAGAGTCTGGCCGAGAAGGTCCGTGACGCCAACGCGCAGATGGTCGAGCTCCTGGATCTCTCACGGTACCCGCACGAGGAGCGGCACGGCGAGGCGGGGCGTTCCATCGACCTGCCGACGGACCTCAAGGTGCAACTCCTCGAGGAGCAGGGGCTCTCGGCCCAGGAGCTCCGGCTGCTGGCGACCTACTCCCGCGAACGCCGGTACGAACCCGAGAGTCTGATCTTCGCCGAGGGGGAGCGGGGCGACGAGCTGTACATCGTGGTTGATGGCGAGGTCCGGATCTCCCGCGTCCTCCCGGGACTCGGCGAGGAGACGCTGACGATCCTCGGCCGGGGCGAGGTGTTCGGCGAGATGGCGCTGATCGACGACCAGCCCCGCTCGGCCGACGCGCGGGCCCACCGCGAGGGCGCGACGGTGTTTTCCGTCAGCCGGTCGCTGCTCGAAGAGGTGCTCTCGATGGACCCGGACGCAGCGGTCCAGTTCCTGTCGCTCCTCTGCCGCCTCCTCTGCCGTCGTCTCCGTGCCATGAACGACCGCCTCGTGGCGTGGCACGTGATGGCGAGCCACGTCTGACGGGAGCCGGCCCCCACAGTTGCCACAGTCCGGTTGGGCCAAAGTCCCGCGGCACGAGCCCCAGCGCACCCACAACAACGTCGAGACGGCGGTCAGACGCCAGAGGGGGCGAACGGACGATCCAGACACGCCGGCCGCCCGACGCCTCCCGCCGGAGCCGCTCGAGGAGCGCCGCCGCCGTGCCCGGCCCTGCCTCCCCGTCGTCGTACCAGCCCGGGTGTTTCCCGGCCTCGAGCGGAAACGTCAGCCACTCCAGTCCACGGCCCGCCTGCCCCATCGCCCACCGGACGTCGAGGCCCCACCACGCCGTGGTCACCACCACATCCCCGGGGGCGGCCAGCCTGGTGAGAGCCACCGCGATCCCCTCCTCGGGTCCCGGTGGCTTCGTCCGCCACCCAGTCAGCGTCAGGCCGGCTCCCCAGGCTCCCAGCCCCGCCAGGAGGACCGCTGCAACGACCCCGGCACGGGGCCGGGAGGCCAACGCCGCCGCCAGCAAGAGTACCGCCGCGCCCGTGAAGAGCACGTCGCCGCGCCCCGGGCAGTAGACGGGCCGGAGCAGGAACGTCCCGCCGAGGAGCGCCCCGCCGGCCGTGATCCAGACCACCGCCAGCGGCCGGCGGTCCCGCGCGGCGAGACCCGCCGCCAGCGCGAGGCCGCCAGCCAGCGGAGCCAGCCACCAGAGCCGGGGAACCGCCGGCTCGAGCCCCAGCCACGGCGAGAGGTCGGCGGACGGGGAGGCCGCAGCAAGCGGAGCCAGGAGCAGCCGGATGCCGTCCTCCCGCGCGATCCGCGCCATCCAGGCGACGGCCTCGGGCGGCTGGTGGAGCATGACGGGCAGCCAGGGAAGCTGGAGAGCCAGACCGGCCGCCACGGCGCCCAGGACCCGCGTCCGTCCGGGCCTCCCGAGCAACGCCGTACCGGCCGCCACTGCGAGGCAGAGCACGAGCCCCAGTGCGTGGACCCAGCAGGCGAGGGCCAGCACGGCACCGAGTAGGACGGCCCGGCGCCGCCCGGGACCGTCCCCGGCGAGGGACAGCGCGGCCACCGCGGAGGCCAGGAACAGCAGGCCGTACGCCCGCGCCTCCGTGGCGGCCAGGAGTGTCACCGGATGAACGGCCAGGAACGCCGCCGCGATCCACCCGGCCGCCGGACCCCACCGGTGGGAGGCGAACCCAGCCAGGAGCGCCACCGCCACGGCGACGGCCACGGCCGACAGCAGCCGGAGCGGCGTGATCCCGCCGAGACCGGCGAGCTCGAAAAGGCGGGCGACAAGGTAGTGGCCCGGAGGCCCCGAGTCCAGGCTGAGCGCCTCGAGGATCGCCGCAACGGGGCGGCGTGCCAGTTCGAGGGTGTACAGCTCGTCGTGCCACGGACGGCGAACCAGCGCACCGGTGACTCCCAGCAGGAGCGCCACGCCCCCTCCCATGGCAGCAGGGCCATACAACTTCACCTCCACAGCGTACCCCATGACGCCGATTCTGGTACCATTCGCCCGCCTCGAGGGGCAGCGACGGAGGTCTTCATGCATATCTGTGTCGTGGGTACGGGGTACGTCGGGCTGGTGACCGGCGCGTGTCTCGCCGATTTCGGAATGGACGTCACCTGCGTCGACAAGGTGACGGAGAAGATCGACGCACTCAACCGGGGTGAGATCCCGATCTACGAGCCCGGTCTGGACGCGCTGGTGGCGAAGAATGCGAAGGCGGGCCGCCTCCACTTCACCACGGACCTCTCCGCGGGGATCCGCCAGGCGCTCGCCGTGTTCATCGCCGTGGGAACCCCCCCGAAGGAGGACGGCTCGGCGGACCTCTCGTACGTGGTCCAGGTCGCCGAGGCGATCGCCGACAACCTCAACGGGTACAAGGTGGTGGTGACCAAGTCCACCGTGCCCATCGGGACGGGCCAGATGATCGAGGAGATCATCCGGAAACGGACCGGCGGTACCGTCCCGTTCTCCGTGGTCTCGAACCCCGAGTTCCTCCGGGAAGGCTCGGCGATCGAGGACTTCATGCGGCCCGACCGGGTGGTCATCGGAGCGCGGGATCCCCAGGCCATCGCCATCATGAAGGACATCTACTCGCCGCTCTACCTGATCGAGACGCCGTTCGTCATCACCAACGTGGAGAGCTCGGAGCTGATCAAGTACGCATCCAACGCCTTCCTGGCGACGAAGATCACCTTCATCAACGAGGTGGCGGCGCTGTGCGATGCCCTCGGCGCCGACGTCCACCACGTGGCCAAGGGGATGGGGCTCGACAAGCGGATCGGACCCAAGTTCCTCCACCCGGGGCCCGGGTACGGCGGTTCCTGCTTCCCCAAGGACACCCAGGCGCTGGCCGACATCGCCCGGAACGCCGGCGTCCCGTTCGAGATCGTCGAGACGGTGGTGGCCGTCAACGAACGGCTCAAGGAGCGGGCCGCTGAGAAGGTGCTGGCGGCGCTCGGGGACGGGGGCGAGGACGCCACGGTGGCGGTGCTCGGGCTCTCCTTCAAGCCGGAGACCGACGACATGCGAGAGTCCCCGGCGATCCCCGTGGTGACGCGCCTCGTGGAGGCCGGCGCCACGGTGCGCGCCTTCGACCCCGCAGCAATGGAGAACGCCAAGGCCGTGCTCCCGGACGGGGTCGTCTACTGCGAGAACGCCTACCACGCCGCCGAGGGTGCGGACGTGCTGGTGATCCTGACCGAGTGGAACCAGTTCCGTTCGCTGGACCTCGATCGCCTCCATGCGGCCATGCGTCGGCCCGTGGTGGTGGACCTGCGCAACGTCTACGACCCGGCCCGGATGGCCGAGAAGGGGTTCGAGTACACGAGCATCGGCCGCGCCGCGAAGAACCTCCCGGAGGGGTGATGGCCGACGCGCCCGAGGCCGTCCGCCTGGACACCTGGCTGGACGTCGCCTGCCTGATGCGAACGCGGTCCCAGGCCCAGGCCGCGTGCAAGGGCGGGAAGGTCGAGGTCAACGGCGAGCGGGCGAAACCCCACCGGAAGATCCGGCCCGGCGACGAGATCCGGATCACGCTCCCGGGAGGGTGGCGGCGGATCGTCGTGGTCCGGGAGCTCGCCGAACGGCACGTCCCGAAGGCCGTCGCCCGAACGCTGTACGAGGACCGGACGCCGCCTCCGACGCCCGAGGAGCTCGAACTCAGGCGGCTCCAGAAGCTGTCGCGCCCCCGCCCCCGCCCCCGCGGCGCCGGTGCGCCGAAAAAGCAGGAGCGCCGCCGGCTCCGCAGGATGAAGGAATCCCCGGGAGACTGGTAGCACCGGCGGCCCCCGCGGCGTCCCCCCGCAGAACGATGGTACTCGCCCCGCCGGGGTCACCGGAGGGCCGCCGAGAGGTCCCGGCGGGCCGGCTAGAAGCGTTCACCGTTCCTTCACCCCACGTCCCCATGGAAGGATACCCTTCACGATCGGGACTGTCCCCAACCCAACCGACCCATCAGCCGAACCAAGACCGCTCCACCTGACACCCCACACACCCACCTCCCCAGGGACGAGCGAAGCAACGTCCCGGCTGGCGCTCCAAAGAACCCTGGCCTTCACGATCGGGACTGTCCCCTCAACGGAGCCCTCCGCCATCCAGCGATCGAACGCCCCACGAGGAACGGGCCGGCGTGGGGGCGGGGGCGGTCCGGCGACGGAGGGGAGGGCAAGCCCCGTGGAGGCGTGCCCGGGCGGCGAGCGCAACCGTCTTGGCCCGGCGGGGTGGGTGGTCGGGGGAAGGGTAAGACGGTGAACGGTGCAGGGAGACCGGCGAACGGTCGTTGCCGAGGGGGTCGCAGGCCCGTCAGGGCCGGAGAGGGCGGGTGGACGGCTTACGACCGTCCGGTCTCCCAAACCGTCACCGACGCCGAAGGCGGCGAGTAACACGGCACACGGGTGCGTCGCCACGGGGTGCAGCCCGAGCCGCAGGAGCCGGGGCGCCCACGCCCCCACGGCCCCGGGGAGCGCAGCGACCCGGGGGAGCCGCGCACGCGGCGCCCGGCCAGCGGCCGCCACTCGCCGTGACGAGGAGGGGCCGCGCGGATCGTGCCCCGGGGCCGTTCCCGCAAGGGCGCGAGGAGGAACTGACCTGGAGGTCGTGACGACGAAGCGACCGCGGCGGGGGCGGTCCCGGGG
>JAMOVQ010000151.1 GCA_027067575.1 Thermoanaerobaculia bacterium
TCCGCCGAGCGGTCGCGCACGGTCGTTCCGTCGGCGTCGAGCAGCTCGTAGACCCGGTTCGTCGAGTTGATCTGGGGAAACCCGTTGGTCACCTGGCTCGAGCCGTCGAAGTAGTGGACGTTCGAGTCGAGGGTCACGCCCCAGGCAGCCTCGAACGCGGCACGGTCCTTCTGCCGGCCGATGACCACGAGATCGCCCGGCGCCAGCGAGGTTCCCGCCGGGAAGGTGAACGAGAGATCCGCCACGGTGTCGTGCACGGTCCAGCCCGAGATGTCGAGGGAGGCCCCGGCCGTGGTCCCGGTGGCGTCAGCGGACCAGACCGGACCGTTGCCGCAGGAGTCCGTCGCCGAGACACGAACGTGGTAGGTGGTCTCGGGAGAAAGGCCCGTCAGGAGGACCGAATGGCCGGTGCCGAGGGCGGGGTCCGTCACCTGGTTCCCGTACCCCGTGTCCGTGCCGTACTCCACCGTGCCGGTGGTCGGCTCGTCCGTGGTCCAGGAGACGGTCAGGGCCGTCGATCCCGAGGCGGTCACGGTGGGGCCGGACACGATCACCGGAGCCGTTGCCGCGGAGGTCGTGAACGTCGCGTCGGCCGAGGCCGTGGGGCCGTTGCCGGCCCGGTCGTCCGAGAGAACCCGGAAATGGTAGACCGTGCCGGGGGAGAGGTTCTCCAGGAGCACCTCGTGGTCCGTCACGTAACCCGCGACCGTCGCGGTCTCGCCGTATGAGGTGTCCGAGCCGTACTCCACGGTGGAGGTTGCGTCCTCGTCCGTTGTCCACGTGACCGTTGCCGTGCAGTCGAACGGTGCCGCGTCGGGGCCCGCGGTGATCGCCGGCGGCGACGTGTCCGGCACCCCGCCGTCGTCGTAGAACAGCTCGACGAACTCGCCCCGCCACGAGCCGTTCGTCGTGGCTCCGGAGCTGTCGTAGTAGTTGTCGGAGAACTCGGTCAGCACGACGCCTGCGTTGTTCAGCGTGGCGACGCCGCTTCCGGGCGTCCCGTCGATGGTGTCCGAGGTGGTCCACGCGGCGTCGGTCGTGGCGTCGGCCGCCGTGTCCGTGCGCTGGTTGGACTTCCACTTGGTCGTCAGGGTGTCCGGCGTCGGTCCCTCCACCACGGCGCCGCCGTCGTCCAGCAGGCGGTACCGGCGCTGGGTGTCGTCGATGACGGGGAACCCCTGCGCCTGGCTGTCGCCGGACCGCAGGTAGACCACCAGCGGATCCAGCGTCACGTGCCACTCCGTCTCGAACCCGGCCCGGTCCTGGTCGTGGCCGACGATCAGGTAGGAACCAGCCTGGATGGTGGTGCCCTGTGGGATGGTGAAGGCGATGCCGCCCACCGTGTCCTCGATGGTCCACCCGGAGAGGTCGAGCCCGGGCCGGCGTGTGGTGGCCGTCAGGTCGGAGGACCACGCCGAGGCGTTGCCGCACCGGTCGGTGGAGCGTACCCGCAGGTGGTACCCCGTCAGGGGCGACAGCCCCGTCACCGTTACCTCGTGCTCCGTGACCAGCGTCCCGTCCGTGGTGGTGGAACCGTAGCCCGTGTCCGTGCCGTACTCCACCGTGGAGCCCGACGGCTCGTCGGTGGTCCACGCCACCCGAACCCAGGTGTCGGCCTCCGCCGTGACGGCCGGCCCCGACGTGATCACCGGCGCGGTGTCCGCCGTGGTGGTGAACGTGGCATCGGCCGACGCCACGGGGCCGTTGCCGGCGAAGTCGTCGGAGACGACGCGGTAGTGGTAGGTCGAACCGGCCGTCAGCCCCTCCACCACGACTTCGTGGTGGAACGAGTAGCCGGAGGCCGTGGCCGTGCTGCCGTAAGTGTCCGTCGGGCCGTACTCCACGGTGGAGGAGGTCGGTTCGTCCGTGTCCCACTCCACCACCACCCAGCAGTCGTACGCGGTCACCGAGGGTCCGTTCGTGATGGTGGGTGCAGTGGTGTCCGGGGCCGCCTGGGCCAGCCATTCCGTGGCGTTGAGGAACGCCACGCGCTGGTCGCGGTCCGTGGCCAGCCAGTCGTTGTAGTTGTCGTCGCCCGTACAGGTCGGCGTGCCGTCCTCGAACGGCGAGGTATCGCCCACCGCCACGATCCGCCCGGCGGCGTTGATCTCGCCGGTCGCCACGAGCACGTTGACCGTGCCGCCCACGTCGGTGGAGTAGGCGTAGACGTGGGCCCTCAGCGTCGGGTTGGCCGCCGTGTCCAGCACCATGGTCGTGGAGCCGTGGAACGCGAACCCGCGCGACTCCGAGGCGGAGCCGAACGGTCCCACGAGGATGGGGGATTCCGTCTGCCAGTTCTCCATGTACGCCGTGGTGGGATCCCGGGTGATCGTGTTGTTCGTCTCGCCGTACTCCTGGTAGTGGATTCCGGAGCCCAGGACGGTCTCCAGGTCGTTGAGCACCTCCGGGCAGTCCCACCCGTCGTTGTTCCGGTCGTCCCCCGCGTGGTCCGCGATGACGAACAGTCCCCCGCCCGACTGGACGAACGCCGCGACGGCGTTCTTCTCATCAGTCGTGAACGGGCTGTTGGGCTCGGCGAGGACGAAGATGTCGTAGTTGGAGAGGTCCTGGTCGTTGGAGGCGTCGCCGAAGGTGATGGCGCCCGTCTCGGGCAGCGTCTCGACCTCGTAGACGAACGCCGGGTTCGTGGCGAACCGGCGCTGGACCAGGTCGATTCCCCAGGAGGAGAAGGCGCCGGACCAGACCGTGTCCGGATCGGTCTCGGTGATGGTCGCCTGATCCGGGGTCGGGTACCGCTGCGGGTGCGAGACCCGCCCGGTGCAGGCGGCATCGGCATCGAGGATCCAGTCGGCACCGCCGGCCGTCTCGGCCTTGGTGGCGTCGAACAGCACTTTGACGGTGGTCTGCGCCTCCGCCGGGACGGCGGAGAGCGTCGTGGACAGGACGATCATCGGAACGAGAAGCGATCGGATTCGCACGGGACCCCCCATCGGCTCATCCATCCACCTCGGGCTGGATGTTCGCGGATTCTAGCATCACCCGCCGCACGTGCGGCGGGCAGTGGCGTGTGGAGGGTGTATACTGCGCGTATCGACAAGTCTCTGCAACGGGAAGGAGTAGGTCTCATGCAGAACTTCAGGGGCATGATCATGGCGCAGTTCCTGGTGCTTGCGGTGGGCCTGGTGTCATCGGGGCCGGCGCAGGCGGCACATCCCGTGGTCTCTCCGTTCGACGAGCCGCTCGCCGGGACGGTCTCCGGGAACCCGGGTGGTCCATCGCAGGGCGGCGCGCGTCTGACGCCGGGCGAGATCGCTGTGATCTTGCAGGCCGGTGCCGACCATATCGTCGCCCAGCAATGTCCGGACGGGGGGTTCGGCTGGCCGCACGACGACTGCGGAACCACGTATCACAACATCACCGCGCCGATCCTGCTCGGTGTTCTCCGCGCCTGGGAGGAGACCGCTGACGCCAATCACCTCGCGGCAGCCGTCGCGGGAGGCGACTTCGAGCTGACCTCGCAGTACAGCAACGGCGAGCCGCGGTTCGGGATCCAGACGCCGTTCTTCTTCATGCAGCTCTCTGCTGCCACGGGGGATTCGACCTACACAGACTTCGCGTCGCAGGAGTTCTTCGATGCGCTGACGGCCGGAACGTACGGCCCCAACGACTGGGACACCGCAGGGCTGATTCAGGCGGTGTTCACGTACCGAACCGGCACATGGGTCAACCTCCGGCCATGGGAGTTCTGCAACGTCGTCGCTGCCGCCGCGGCCCTGGGGAATCCGGGCCAGGCCGATGCGTTCGCCCAGGCGGCGCTCGACGGGTTTGCCACGCTGGACAACACCGATCCGGCGAACGTCTACTCGGACATCATCGGGATCGCCGGCGGAATCATGGCCCTCGCCGAGGGCGGGGTCACGACGTTCCCGGCGATCTCGGCGCCGGACCACCCCCTCGTCAACGGAGTGGCGAGTCTCGAGGATCTCGTGGCGGTGCTCGTATCCCTTCAGAACACTGATGGCTCGTGGTACTGGCATTCCAACCTGCCGTCCCCGGCGGCGGGCGACGAGGACGTTCAGACCACGGCGTACGCGGTGATGGCGTTGATCCTCGCCGATCCGTTGACCACAGCGGATCTCGGTGGGCCCATCTGGAGAGGACGCGACTGGCTCGCCTCACTCCAGCTTCCGAGCGGCGGCTTCCCGGATGCACCGGGAGTCACCTCCGAGAACACCGAGGTCGAGGGGGAGGCGCTGCTGGCCATCGGGAACAGTGAGCCGTACCGGAGCCCGGACGACCGCGCGGGGATCCCGGCACTGGGGACGCAGGGCGCGCTGACCCTCGCTTTCCTCATGGCCCTTGCAGGGCTTGCATTGGTGTGGCGCAGGATGGGATGAGCCCGGCGGGGCGTCCGCCACGACGGAAAGCACCGGTGGAACGTACGACGAGGCCCCGGCCAAGCGGCCGGGGCCTCCGATGATCGCGGGTTCCTGGTGGAGCCAGCCGGGATCGAACCGGCGACCTCGTGAATGCCATTCACGCGCTCTCCCAACTGAGCTATGGCCCCACGCGGAGGGTTTTTGTAACAGAACCCGGAGGCAGTGTCAACGCCCGGTGCCCGGCCGTGGTTTCGGCCCGGCCCCCGTTCATCGCAAGGCGCGGCCCATCCGCTTTCCGGGTAGGGATGTTCGTCACATGAATCAAGAGATATGGGTGTCCCTTCTATCCCTTGTGAGGGGGTGTCGGGGGTTCTTGGGCTGGGGGAGGTCAGGTGAGGTGGTGGGTGAGGAGGGTGAAACCCTCCCCGGCGAGGGCGTGGATGAGCTGCTCGTCGTCGCCCTCGATCATGATGCGCGCCTTGGCCTCGGTTCCCGAGTAGCGCAGCAGGAGCCGGCCGGAGCCCGCGAGCCGTTCAGTGACGGCCTGCACCCAGCGGGCGATCTCGGGAACCTCCTCGAACGGTGGTTTACGGCGCACGGGGACGTTGACGAGAACCTGGGGAACCCGCGGGAAGTCCAGGACCTCGGTGAGTGTCATGCCCGAACGACGGACGAGGGCGAGGACGTGGGCACCGGTCAGGAGGCCGTCGCCGGTGACGGCGTGGTGGGCGCAGATGACGTGACCGGACTGCTCGCCCCCCAGGGCGGCGCCGTGCCGGCGCATGGCCAGCCAGACGTTGCGGTCCCCGACCGCGGACCGGACGAGACGGACGCCGTCGTCCGCCAGCGCCCGTTCGAGGCCGAGGTTGGACATCACCGTGGCGACGACCGTGCGGCCCGGGAGACGGTCCCGGGCAGCGAGGTCCCGCCCCCACGCGAGAAGGATGCCGTCACCGTCGAGGATGGTTCCGTCGGCCCCGACGAGGATCGCACGGTCGGCGTCGCCGTCCAGCGCGAGGCCCGCATCGGCCCCGCGGCGGATGACCTCCCGTGCCACGGTCCCGGGCTCCGTGGCGCCGCACCCGTCGTTGATGTTCGCACCGTCGGGATCGCACGCCACGACGGTCACCGAGGCGCCCAGCCGCTCGAAGAGCGGTCCGGCGAGGCGGGACGCCGCTCCGTGGGCGGCATCCACCACGAGATCGAGACCTTCGAGCGGGCGTTCGCCATCGAACGTTCCGGCGAGATGGTCGAGGTACCGGTCCGCCAGGGTGCGGTCGGGCTCCGGCAGGTCGGGGCCGGCCCCGGGCGAGGCGGTCTCCATCAGCGCCTCGATCGCCTCCTCGGCGTCCTCGGAGAGTTTCTCCCCGCCCGGTCCGAGGACCTTGATTCCGTTGTCGTGGGCCGGGTTGTGCGACGCCGAGATGACGACGCCCGCCCCGAACCCGTCCTCGCGAAGAAGGGTGGAGACCGCGGGCGTGGGAAGGATGCCGCCCCAGACGACGCGGCAGCCCGCGGCCGCGAGCGACTCGGCCATCCACCCGGCCAGGACGGTCGTCGAGGCACGGGTGTCGCCGGCCAGGAGCACGCGGGGCGAACCGCCCCCGAGCCACGCGGCGAGGGCCGCCCCGATGCGGCGCACGGTCGCCTCGTCGAGGGGGGGCTCCATCGCCCGCCCACGGATTCCGTCGGTGCCGAACAGCCGGGGCATGGACCGCTACCGCCTCCGGTGCCGGCTGGGGGACGGTGTGGGTGTGGGCGCGGGCTCGATCTCCACGGTGACGTGGATCGGGTCCGGGCTCGTGGGGTGGAGCAGGGGGTGCGTCAGGACCGGCTGAGCCTCTGCTTCGACCGGCCCCGTGGCACCGTCGATGTGAACGGGCGTGCACGAGACCGTATCGAGCTCGGTGAGCAGACTCCCGGGCCCCGTGATCGCGATCCGGTCCGGTGTGGCCGTGATGCCCGTGACCACATGGCCTGGCGCCGGTTCACCCTCGACCCGGGGCGCCACTGGTACCGTGCGCGTCTCGAGCCGTTCGAGCTGGAGCGTGATCCGGGAGGGCTCGATGCTGACGACCTGGACCCCGCGGGGCACCTGGATGGCGTCTTCCTTGATCGTATAGGTGCGCGTGCCAGGCTGGGCCGTGGCCAGGTCGAGGACGGCGTCCAGCGCCGAGCCGGTCTCGGCTTGCCGGAGCGCCGAGAGCGGCCCCCGCAGCCCCACGGCCAGCCGCTCGGGAACGTCGCTGGTGATCACGAGTTCCTGGGGGATGTTGACCAGCGTCAGCGGCACCATCAGGCGCTTCTCCGAGATCCTCTCCCGCCGCTGTCCGGCCAGGCCGTACCACAGCAGGATCGACGCCACGAGCGCGACCAGGAACAGTCCGGGATGACGCGGCCGCAGCCTCATGCCTCCTCCTCCGCCTCGGGTCCAAGCTGGTAGAGGTGTTCGATCAGCGCGTTCCGGACGGTGGTCCCGTCCAGCGGCCGGAGCAGCTGCCCCTCCACCGCCAGGGAGATGGTGCCGGTCTCCTCCGAGACAACCACGACGAGAGCGTCGGTCTCCTCCGAGAGACCGATGGCGGCCCGGTGGCGGGTTCCCAGCTCCGTGGAGATCTGAGCCTGCGTCGTCAGCGGGAGGAAACACGCGGCGGCGGCGAGGGTCTCACCACGGACGATGACGGCGCCGTCGTGGAGCGGCGTCCCGGGGATGAAGATGTTCATCAGGAGGTCGTAGGAGAACCGGGCGTCGAGGGGGATGCCGGTCTCGGCCCAGCTCGCTAAGGAGTCCCGCCGCTCCACGGCGATCAGGGCTCCGATGCGGCGCTTTCCCAGCGCTTCGGCCGCCAGCGCCAGCTCGTTGACCATCACGGGCCCCTCGTCCGGACCGCCGAGCAGCCGGGAGAGCGGCGCGGTGCCGAACGCCGACAGCATCCGGCGGATCTCCTGCTGGAACAGTACGATGATCGCGAACGGCAACAGGACGAGGAACTTCCCGAGGATCGTCGACAGCGTGACGAGCTTGAGGGAAGCCGAACCGAGGTAGAGCAGGACGATGGCCAGGATCCCCCACAGCATCTGCATCGCCCTGGAACCCTTGAGGAGCACCAGGAGGCCGTAGATCAGGAGCGCCACCATGAGGATGTCCACCAGGTCGGCGAACCCGATCTGGAGGTCCGTGAGGTCCCGGAGGAAGGCGATCAGCCAGTTCACGGGGCGGCCTCCCGGATCGCTGCGGCGATGGTCAGGTACTGGCGGGCCGCGGCGGCGTCATGGACCCGGACCACCGCCCGCGGGCACTCCAGCGCGGGGGCGAGGGCGGCCAGCGTTCCCGGAAGCCGGGCCCCGACGGAGGCGCCGGTCATCCGTCCGATGAACGACTTCCGCGACGGGCCCAGCACAACGGGCCGTCCGAGGGTGGAGAGGTCCGGGAGCGCGGCGATCAGGGCGATGTTCCCGGCGTCGTCCTTGCCGAACCCGATGCCCGGGTCGAGCCAGACGGCGTCGGGGCGGATCCCCGCCGCCTCGGCGGCCTCCATCCGGGTACGCAGGAAACGGATGACCTCGGCCACGACGTGAGTGTACCGCGTATCGGTCTGCATCGTGCGCGGGGTGCCGCGCATGTGCATCAGGACGATCCCCGCGCCGGCCCGCGCGATCACGGGGAACATCCCGGGGTCCCGTCCCGCCGTCACGTCGTTGACGAGATCGGCCCCGGCCTCGAGGGCGGCCGAGGCCACATCGGCCTTGGCCGTGTCCACCGAGAGGATCGTCTCGGGATGACGCTCGCGGAGCCGACGGATCACGGGGACGACCCGCCGGATCTCCTCGCCGGCAGGAACGGGATCGGCACCCGGGCGGGTCGATTCGCCTCCGACGTCGACGATGGCCGCTCCCTCCTCGATGAGCGTGGTTCCGTGCGCCACGGCCCGTTCCGTGTCCAGGAACCGGCCGCCGTCGGAGAAGGAGTCCGGCGTGCAGTTGAGGATCCCCATCACGTGGGGGAGGTCCGCGGGCCACAGGGTGGCGAGCCGGTCCGCCGGCCGTGCGGCGGGACGGGATCCGCCCGCCGTCCTCACGCCGTCTCCGCGACCTCCCGCGGACGGTTGAAGCTCCGGATCGTCTCGAGGTCGAGATCCGAATGGTCCGCGATCAGCTGGTAGATCGTCTCTCCCTCCAGGACCTCCTGCTCGAGAAGTCCCTTCGCGATGGCGTCGAGTGCCTCACGGTGGCGCTCGATCACCTCCCGGGTCGCCGCGTACGCCGCACTGACGAGGCGCCGGATCTCCTCGTCGATCTGGACGGCGGTGGCCTCGGAGTAGTCCTGGTGGCGGGCGATCTCCCGGCCGAGGAAGATCGCCTCCTCCCGCTTGCCGAAGGTCAGCGGCCCCATGGCGTCGCTCATGCCCCACTCGCAGACCATCTTCCGGGCCATCTCGGTGGCGCGCTCGAGATCGTTTCCGGCCCCAGTGGTGACCTTCTCGGGACCGTAGACGATCTCCTCCGCCACCCGGCCGCCCATCAGGACCCGCAGGTTCGCCTCGATGTACGTCCTGGAGTACAGGTACCGGTCCTCGAGCGGAAGCTGCTGGGTCAGCCCCAGCGCCATCCCCCGCGGGATGATGGTCACCTTGTGGAGGGGGTCGGCATCCGGGTCGAGCGCCGCAACCAGGGCGTGGCCCGCCTCGTGGCATGCGGTGATCCGCTTCTCCTCCTCGGACATGACGAGGGACCGCCGTTCGGAGCCCATCATCACCTTGTCCTTGGCGAACTCGAAGTCCGACATGTCCACCTTCTGCTTGTTGAGGCGCGCCGCGCGGAGGGCCGCCTCGTTGACGAGGTTCGCGAGGTCGGCCCCGGAGAAGCCCGGGGTGGACCGGGCGATGATCGAGAGATCCACGTCGGAGGCGAGCGGGATCTTGGTTGTGTGGACCCTGAGAATCCCCTCGCGCCCCTTGACGTCCGGCCGGTTGACCACGATCCGCCGGTCGAACCGGCCCGGCCGAAGCAGGGCCGGATCGAGGACGTCGGGCCGGTTCGTGGCGGCGATCAGGATGACGCCGTCGTTGGATTCGAAGCCGTCCATCTCCACCAGCAGCTGGTTGAGGGTCTGCTCGCGCTCGTCGTGACCTCCGCCGAGTCCGGCGCCCCGGTGGCGGCCCACAGCGTCGATCTCGTCGATGAAGATGATGCAGGGGGCGTTCTTCTTGCCCTGCTCGAACAGGTCCCGCACGCGCGAAGCGCCGACACCAACGAACATCTCGACGAAGTCCGAGCCCGAGATCGAGAAGAACGGCACGTTGGCCTCGCCGGCCACGGCGCGGGCGAGCAGCGTCTTGCCGGTCCCCGGCGGTCCCATCAGGAGGACGCCCTTGGGGATCTTCCCGCCGAGGCGCTGGAACCGGTGGGGGTCCTGGAGGAACTCGATGATCTCCTGAAGCTCCTCCTTGGCCTCCTCGACCCCCGCCACGTCGGCGAACGTCAGCTTCTTCTGGTCGGGGGTCAGGAGCCGCGCCTTGGACTTGCCGAACGACATGGCCTTGGACCCGCCGGACTGCATCTGGCGGAACAGCAGGAACCACAGGCCGACGAGGAGGAGAAGCGGCGCCCACGTGAACAGCGCCGTGATCAGCCGTCCATCGGACGGTTTCTCCACCTCGATCCTGACACCGTGGTTCCGCAGCTCGTCGATGAGGCCCGGGTACTCCGTTCCATGGGTGAACAGGTCGTACCGCGGCTGCACGCCCTCCCCGGTGTGATCCTTGCTGCGGATGAAGATCTCGCCCTCCTTGATCAGGACGGCCTCGACCTTGCCGTTGTCGACCCGGTCGAGGAAGTCGGAGAACGGGATCTCCTGCGCGGCACTGGAATAGCCGTGCAGCACCTGCCACACGAGCAGTACCGCCACCAGGATGACGACCCACATCAGCACTGTCCGGACGGTCTGGTTCATGAGCCTCCATACCCGGCCCGCGCCGGGCCATTTCGAGAACGTTCGCCGGAGCGGTTTCCTTCCCGGCGCGTCAGGACGTCTCCTCCAGCACGCAGAGATCGGGCCGGTTGGCGTACTCGCCGCTGCCGGCGCCCAGGCCGTAGCCGACGAGGAACCCCTCGGGGGCCTCATCGAACACGGCGTAGCGCGCCTCGAGGTCAACGGAGCGAAGCTGGGGCTTGTCCACCAGGGCCAGGAGCTCCATCGACGCGGGACGCTGCTGGCTGAGGTGGGTGATCAGGTAGTTCTCCGTCACACCGGTGTGCAGGACGTCCTTCAGGATCAACAGATGCTTCCCCTCGACCGAGAAGCGTGTCGCGTAGTTGAGCTGGACCACCTCGCCACGGTCTCCCCGCGTCGTCGTGACGTCCACGAACTCGTAGTCGACGGGAATGTCGAGATCCCTGGCAAGATCGGTCAGGAGGAACGCCGCGCCCTTGAGAATCCCCAGAAGAACCAGTGTCCTGTCGCGGTAATCGTCGCTGACCTGGCGGGCGATCGCACGGATCCGGGTCGCGATCTCCTCGGCGCTGTAGAGGACTCGAAGCGTGCTCATGGACAGATTACCTCCACCTCGGGAGCTCCCGTGGGGCCAGCCGATGCCTCGGTTCCGGGAACCCACACGATTGTATCACCGAGGGTCACGACCGGCCACGCGCGGCGCAGGTGGCGCGGGTACGGCTCCAGCAGTTCGGCGACGCGCCGCCCCCAGGCTCGGTCACCGGGCCGGGCGGAGCGGATCCGGAGCTTGCCCGGAGGTAGCGCGGCGCGCCACGGGGAGGGGCTGCCGCCCGACCGGGGCACGACGGCCACCCGCCAGCCGGGGAGCGGCAGCTCCACCGTGCCCGTGGCGGGGAGGGGGAGCTCCCACGGTCGAACGGGTGCCGGCGGCTCGAGCCAGAGGTGCCCACGGGCGGAGAGCAGTCTCCACCGGCCGGCCAGCGCGAGGCCCCTCGGGACGCCCTGGTCCAGCAGCCCGTGGAACAGCCGGACCTGCCCGCGGCTCACCGGGCCGATCCCGGCCCGCGCGGCCTGGGCGTGGAGCCAGCGGATGCGGAGCGCGGCCGGCAGCGCCGCGACCGTCGCCACCGGGACTCCCCGGGGCGAGTACGGCCGGATCCACGCGCCGAGTGACTCGACCACGGCGGCGAACGCCGCCTCGGCCTCGGCGAGGTCTCCCGCGAGCCGCACGAGATGCCGTCTGACGGCGGGCGAGGCGGCCTCCATCGCGGGCAGCACCGTCGTCCTGACCCGGCTCCGGAGGTTGGACGACCCGGTGTTCGTCGCGTCCTCCCGCCAGGCGATACCACGGCCCCGGAGCCAGTCCCGGATCGTCTCGCGGCTCCAGGGGAGGAGAGGGCGGACCACGCGATCCTCCGTCGTCTCGGCGATTCCCGACAGCGCCCTGGGGCCTCCGCCGCGGAGGAGCTGCACCACCACGCCCTCTGCCACGTCGTCTCGCTGATGTCCGGTGGCTACGGCGGCGGCGCCGGTCCGTACGCGGACGGCCTCGAGCCGTTCGTACCGCCGTGCCCGCCACCACGCCTCCCGGCTGCCCGCGCCAGGCGGGACGGGGGGGAGGAAGAGGAGGTGGAACGGGACGCCGAGCTCGCCGCACAGCTTGCGGCAGAACGCGGCGTCGGCGTCGGCCTCGGCACCCCGGGCGCCGTGGTGAACGTGGGCCGCCTCGAGCTCGAGGCCGAGGGATGGGTCCAGGAGGAGGTGGAGCAGGGCCACGGAATCGCCGCCGCCCGAGAGGGCCACGACGAGACGCCGGCCGACGAGGCCGGGGAACGTCTCGCGGAAATGGCGAGGGAAGCCGTCGAGAGACATCGGAGGTGGTGGCGGTGGGTGGATTTGAACCACCGACACAGGGCTTATGAGACCCCTGCTCTGCCCCTGAGCTACACCGCCAAGGGAGCAGGAATATACGCGCTCCGGTGCCCGGCAGTCAAGATCACGGGCCGCCGCGGCGGGCCACGGTATGATACGCAACCGGAGAGTGAAGAGAAGGAGGCCAGGTATGCGCTGGATCGTCGTCACGGTGTTACTCGCCACGCTCGTGGGTGTGGCGGCCGCAGGGGAGAAGCCGATGGGAGACAAGCAGGGGAGCGTGGAGTCGTACCGGTGGGACCTGTCCCAGATCTATCCGGACGACGGCGCGTGGCGGGCCGATCTCGAGCGGGTGGCGGCACGGTTCGATGCGGTGGCCTCCTGCGAGGGCCACCTCGGCGAGAGCGCGGGACGGCTGGCCGACTGCCTGGATACGTACTTCGGCGTGGCTCGGTCGCTGACCCGGGTGACGTCGTATGCGTCCATGCGGTTCGATGAGGACACGCGGAACGGCGACGCCCTGGCGATGAAGCAACAGGCGTCGAACCTCGCAACCCGGTTCCGCCAGCGGACGAGCTTTCTCGAGCCCGAGATCCTGGCGCTGGGGAAGGAGACCGTCGACCGGTTTCTCGCAGCCGAGCTCAGGCTGGCCGTCTACCGGCACTTCCTGGAGGATATCCTTCGCCGAGCGCCGCACACCCTTGGAGCCGAGGGCGAGGCGGTGATCGCCACGGCCAGCCTGATGTCGGACGCTCCCTCGTCGCTCTACTCGATCCTGGCCAACGCCGATATTCCGTGGCCCACGGTCACGCTGTCGGGTGGTGAGAAGGTCCGGCTCGACCAGGCCGGGTACACGAAGTACCGGGGCGCGGCCGACCGCGCCGACCGGAAGCTGGTCTTCGACACGTTCTGGGCCACGTGGAAGAAGTACGAGCGGACCATGGGTGTCGCCCTTCACGCCCAGATGAAGCGCGACCTGTTCTACGCCCAGGCCCGGCGCTATCCAAACTGCCTGGCGGCGGCATTGGACGCCAACGCCGTCCCGGAGGCGGTCTACCGCACGCTGATCACCACGACCGAGAAGAACCTTCCCACCCTCCACCGGTACCTCCGGTTGCGCCGCCGAATGCTCGGTGTCCCGGACCTCCATTACTCCGACATCTATCCGCCGCTGGTCAGAGCCGATCTCGAGTTCCCGATCGAGAAGGCCGAACGGCTGGTGCTCGAGGCGCTGGCGCCTCTGGGCCAGGCGTACGTCGGTGAGGTCCGGCACGGGTTCCAGAGCCGGTGGATGGATGTCTTCCCCAGGCCGGGGAAACGGTCCGGGGCGTACTCGTCGGGCTCGATCTACGATCTTCACCCGTTCGTCCTGCTCAACTACACGGGGGACTACGAATCGGTCTCGACGCTGGCGCACGAGTGGGGCCACGCCATGCACTCGCGGCTGGCCAACGCCGCGCAGCCGTACCCCACGGCGGACTACCCGATTTTCGTGGCGGAGGTCGCCTCGACGTTCAACGAGGCGCTCCTGCTCGAGAAGATGCTGGCGGATGCAAGAGACGACACCGAGCGGCTGTTCTACCTCGGCTCGGCGCTGGAGGGACTCCGTGGGACGTTCTTCCGGCAGGCGATGTTCGCGGCGTTCGAGCTCAAGATCCACGAGGCGGTGGAACACGGCGAGGCGCTGACCGGTGAACGGCTGTCGTCGATGTACGGCGAGCTGCTCCGGAGCTACCACGGGCAGGCCGAGGGCGTCATGACGATCGACGACCTCTACACGGTGGAGTGGGCGTACATTCCGCACTTCTACTACGACTTCTACGTCTATCAGTACGCCACGTCCATCGCCGCGTCGTCGCTGTTCGCCGAGGAGGTGCTCGCCAGGAAGCCGGGGGCGAGGGATCGCTACCTCGGCGTGCTCCGGGCGGGTGGTTCACGCTACCCGTATGAGTTGCTGAAGGAGGCGGGCGTCGACCTCGCGACCCCCGCGCCGTACGAGGCGCTGATCCGGAGGATGAACCGGATCATGGACGAGATCGAGGCGATCCTGGACCGCCGCGCGGATCGATCGTGACCGGGCCGGTATCCGATACCCTGCGCCGTTCCTGATCCGGCTTTCCCGCCGCCTCGGGAATGGCGGACGCTTGCGGCTTGGATGGTGGTGCGGATCCGGCTGTCACGCCGCCCGTTCACCGGACGGTCCCCTCGTCACTCGGCAGGTGTCTCGGCGTTCTCCGGCACGGACTCCTTCGCAGGGCGCTTCACCTCGACGGGCGCGACAGCACCGATGATCCGGAGGTTGACGCCGGCGATGTCCCCTTCGGGGAGCTGGACCTCCATGGTGAACGCCTTCGTCCTGCCGCCATCGACCGTCCCGTCGATCACCTTCTGCGCCCGCGCGACGGTCTTGCCCGACCCGTTCTTGACCACTGCCTCGACCCGAACGCCGCTGATGGGGACCTTGCCCTGGTTGGCGACCTGTCCCTTGATCGTCAGCGTCTGGCCCTTGCGGTCGTACCCGGAGACGGAGACCGAGAGCGTGCTGGAGGCTTCCTTACCGGAGACCTGCTGCACGTCCCCTTCGGCACCGGCCGCCGGACGTTCCACGTGGGCCACGTCCGCGTCGGTGATCACCACCCGGGGCGTCCCGCGGTCTTTCCTCGCGAGGGCCACCAGCGAGGAGGAAGCAGCAGGCGTCGTGCCGGCGTCCTCCTCCTTCTTCTTCGGTGCGAGTCCGGAGGCCTCCAGGTCCACATCAGAGAGGGCGTATGCACGCATCTCGCCCGACGGCATGGTCACGTAGACCATTCCACCCATGGTCCGGGCCTCTCGCACCTCGAGGGTTTGACCACCCTTGAGGACGACCGTCGTGGTTCCGGACTGCTCCGCAGACACGAGACCCGCGAGCAGCAGCACCATCATCAGAACAACAGTTCGCCGCGCCATCTTCGCCTCCCTCGCCGGGGTTCGGCACCTTTCCCGGTACACGTCCCCTCTATGGTACAACCTCCGGTCCATCCGCGCACCCGTCCATGTCCGCAAGCGGGAGCCGGACGGTGAAACGTGCCCCGCCGCCCGGCCTGGACGATGCCGCGATCGAGCCACCGTGATCCTCGACGATGGCGGCGGCCACGGCGAGTCCCAGACCGCGGCCCCCCTCCTCCGAGACGTGGAGCTCGAACAGCCGCTCCGGATCTCCTGGCGGCAGGCCACTCCCGTCGTCCTCCACCGAGAGTTCGGCGAACCGGCCCCGGCGGGCCAGGGCGATCCGGATCGTTCCGCCCCCGTCGCCGATGGCGCGGCGCGCGTTGACGACGAGGTTGAGCAGCACTCTTCGGAACGAGGCCCGATCCACACAGACGACAAGCCCGGCCTGTCCGGGATCGAGTTCGAGGCCGATTGTCGGCTCTACCAGGAACCGGAGGAACGACTCGAGATCCTCCAGGAGAGCGCGGAGATCGACGAGCTCGCGCTCCGATCCACCCTCGTTGGCCCGATCCACGAGCTGGTTCACGAGATCCCGTCCACGGGCGGCGAGCTCCCGGATGGCGGCGGCCGAGTCGGTGACGCCGGCGGGATCGGCCTCGAGCAGGCGAACGTGGAGCTCCATGGCGGCAAGGAGGTTGTTGAAGTCGTGGGCGACGCCCGCCGCCAGCGTGGCAACGGCCTCGGCCCTCAGGGCCTCCCTGAGCCTCCGCTCCGCCTCTGTGAGCTCGGTGACGTCCCGGGCGGTGAGGATCGTGCCATCCGGACCGGGCGACAGGCGCAGCAGCAACGAACGGTTCGCCGTCTCGAGGCGCCACGCCTCGCCCGGGGCGCGTGACCTGGATTCGAGCGCCTTCCCGACGTCGGGCCACAGAACCTCCATCGCCGCGTTCCGGAGGACCGGCTGGCCCCGATCGTCGATCAGGGCCACACCGTCGGCCATGGCGTCGAAGGTCGCGCGCCACCGCTCGCCTTCCCTCCGGAGCCGATCGCTGAGGTCGTGGATGACGATCAGCTCTCCCTCCCCCCCGGGCCCGATACCGCCACGCCGGGCCAGCTCCACCGGGACCGTCTCGCCGGAAGGCATGAGCCACCGGGTCTCGCCCTCCCCGGGTTCCGCCGGAGTGAACCGCGCAAGCTCGAGGCCGGCCGCGTCCTCTGGCCCGACACCGAGAAAAGGGGCAGCCGCACGGTTGGCGCGGACGATCTTGCCGGCGGTGTCCACAACGAGCATGGGGGCCGGGGCCACGTCGAACAGCTCACGGAGCCGTTGCTCGCTGGCTTCGAGGGCGGTGCGCTCTTCCTCGAGCCGCCCGACGAGCTCTCCGAACGCCCGGGCAAGCTCCACGACCTCCCGGCTTCCGCCAGCCGGCGGGGGGCCTGCCTCCCCCGGCCCGGCCCGCCGCGCCCACACCGCCAGCCGTTCCAGCGGCTCCACGAGCCGTTCGGCGGCGGCCGCGCCGAGGACGAGGAGCACGGCGAGCCCGGCGCCGAGCGACAGTACCATCCGCATGGCGGTCTCCATCAGGTGGAGCCGGAGCCTCCGGAGGGAGAGGATAACCCGGGTCCGGACCGGAACCACCGATCCCGTCGAGGCGTCGAGCACCCGGACCTCACGTTCCACGATCAGCAGATCGCGGGACGATGCGGCGCCCACCATGTCGGCAGCCGGCGGACCGAACCGCCAGAGCGTCCGGCCCCCGGCATCTTCCACCGAGGCCGCCACGAGGTCGGGACTCCGGCTGACGGCCAGATCCGTCGCCGCGGCAGTACCCGGTCCCAGGGCTACGGCGGCCAGCGACTGGCCCAGGAGGGCGGCCTGCCGCTCCATCTCCCTGCGGGTAAAGCGGAGCTCGTGCTCGAGCACCAAAGCGCTGGCCAGGATCAGCGTCAGCGCCACGACAGCGGCCGTCCATGTGAGGAGCGCCCGGACGAGGGGCCACGGCCGTTTCGACCGTGTCTTCACGGCCGGTTCGCTCCCGGTTCGGGGGGCGGGCAAGGGAACGCCGGGCCAGCGGCCCGGCGTTCCGTGAGCTCGTTCCCGGTGGTCACTGCAGCTCGTACCACCAGGAGATGTTCAGGCCGGGGTTGCCCGGCGGGATGGTCAGGCCCGGCACCTCGACGAGGGTCGCCTCGGCGCCCTGTCCCACGGCGGACTGACTGACCACGACCTTGTCACCGGCCAGTGCGAACCCGCCCGCGGCGCCCTCGCCGGCCTCGAAGCTCTTGGCCCAGTCGCCCGGATGCTGGAGGATGTCGCCCAGATCGTCGGGGTCGAACTCCAGCCACACGATGTACGACTTGCCGACGCAGACGCCTCCGTCGGGGTCGTAGACGAGGTACAGGGCGAACGGGTTACTGTTGCTGCCCATGGCCGGCACGAGCAGGAGCGGTGGTGCGATGACCTGGGCGCGGTCACCCAGGGTTCCGCTCTGCCCCTCGGGGAGCGGGAGATCGGTGATGGGCACCCCGGCGAACTCGACGTTCCCGGTGTCGAGGTCCCGGAGCCCGGCGTAGAGCTTCGGGACGAAGCCCGAGCTGGATCCGGTGATCGCCTCGCTCGTCTCGTAGAAGGTGCCCGAGGAGAAGGCGAACAGGTCCATGGTCGGCGCGATGGTGGGGTAGGCGGCCACGCCGGGGGAGTAGTAGAGCGGCTGGCCGGCCGTGACGTTGATCAGGACCTCCGTGTTGTGGAGATCGGAACCCGTCAGCGACCACACCTGGCCGTTGAGGTCCAGCTGGACCCCCTCGTCGGCCAGGTTGTCCTCGTGGTAGTACCCGGCGTCGGTCTGCCAGAGCACCGCGTCGGCGAACGCCTGCTGGCCGACGAGCGCCGTGCCGGAGCTGTTCCGCCCCAGCGTCGGGGCCCGGAGGATGTTGCCGGAGATCGGGTCGAGGACCAGCTCCTTGGCGTCCTCCTGGTTCCCCTCGTTGGGGACGAACCCCCGGCCGAGGACGACCTGGGACTGCGGCTCGCCGTTGCCGTTGTTGGGTCGGAGCGCGATGGCCGGAAGCGACCAGGTCTTTCCGAGCCCCGCCACGAGCCGGGTCCCCGCCTCACCGTTTCCCGTCAGGCTCCAGAGCGGTGTCACGGGCTTGCTGTCGTCGAAGTTCGGATCAGGATCCCAGTCCTTGCCGGCGATGGTCCGTCCCGGGTAGACGTGGGTGACGTCCACAGCGTGGAGACCGGTCCCTCCCGGACCCTCGGGGATGACGAGGATCGTCCGGTAGCTGTTGATCGAGCCGTCCCAGACGTCCGCGAACCGGATCGAGTTGGCGACGCCGTACTTGTGGTTGGCAGGATGCTTGTACTGCCCCATCGGGTACTTGGAGGGGTTCGAGAGCCATGTCTGGTAGAGCGCGACCTGCTGGTCCAGCATGTCCGGAGGGATCAGGGCGATGATCTCGGCGCCGTCCACGGTGTCGAAGGCGTGGACCATCCCGTCCGACGACCCGACCCAGACCATGCGGTGGCGGTCGGCGTACTCGTCTTCGAACGCCGAGTGCCGCTCGGCGACGCCCTGCCGCCAGTGGTTGGGCGGCCCCACCACGGCCGGCGTGGAGTTGATCAGGGCGCCCAGCTTCCAGTCGCGGCCAGAGCCGCGGATGAAACTCACGGTGCCGGCATCGATCGCACCTCCGGCATCGGTACATGCCGAACCGCAGATTGCATTGAGCGTGTTGATGTTGCTCGAGGCCACCTCGACGAGCTTGTAGTCGTCGGCCGGATCCCACGTGTAGATCTTTCGCTGGTACCCGTTGTTGTTGCCCGTGCTCGAGAGCACCTCGCCGGCGTCCCACTTCTCGACCCAGTGCCGCTGGCCGTTCTGGTCGCGCTCGTTGGCAAACGCCCGGAGGTGGCCCTTCCAGGTCGGGTAGTCCGTCGAGGGCATGATCGCCACGTTGGTCGTTCCCGAGGCCGAACCCGCCACGGCCGGTGCCGAGGTGGTGTAGTCGCCGGCGCCAAGTGAGGCCAGGATCTCGAGCAGCGCCCGCCGCAGCTCGTCCACGGAGCCCGCGAAGTACGCGTAGGGGCCATGGGACCAAGTCGAATCGTAGACGTTGGTGTTGTCCGCGGTCAGGTACGGGTCGGCATCCACGTCGAACCCTCCATCACCGTTAGGGCTCGATGCGTCGGTCCGACCTTTGTAGGCCGTGTAGTTGAGCTCGCAGGGGCCGACTCCTTCAGAGACGCCGATGACCCATGTTCTGACGTTCAGAGAATCGCCATCCACCTCCAGATTCCATAGAGCGTTGGAAGCTCCAGCGGGGTAATTGTCCCAGGAATCGGGACAGAGATTCCAGGAACTACCTTCCGGGTTGCAGGCGTTGGATTCGCCATCGGTCTGAAGAATCACGCCGTACGTTCGACCACACTCATTCTTAGGGTCGTAGAGGTTGCTGTTCACATCGTCTTCTGCGTGAATCGTAGAGAACGCGTTCTCCGCACGTTCTAGTGCACCTTTTGTCGGGGTCCCGCCGTTTGCTACAAGTCCTCCGTTGACGACAAACCCGAACTCTTCCTCAAGAGCTGCGATGACCGGGTTCTGAGCGTTGTCCCTTGGAATGATCCAGACCTCCGGGTCGCTGTCGCTATCGCATGATCCGGAATAGGCGACCAGGCCGAGGTTTGCGACCCTAGAAAACCGACGTACCATGTCAGTTGGTAGAATACAGTTCGTAAAATCGGGATCTCCCACCGGTTCGTGACCGTCGCTCGAGGACCAGTTGTGCCACTTCCCCGCTTGGTTTCCTGTCCATTCGTACCACGCTCCATTGACGGGACCCTCTCCGACGAAGACGTAGTAGTCTTTCTGCTCGGAATCCTGACCTGTAGGTTCGACTGTGTTGAGAGGGAAATAGATGTTGATGGAGTTACCCCAGATATTCTTTGCGATGGCCATTCTGGAGGGAGGGATGAAGTACCAGACCGACTGTGGAAGCGTCCCAGTTTTGACCTTGAGGGTGTCCTTGTTGTGTACCACAGTAAAGCTGTGAGCGCTGGCCTCGAACGAGCCGTTCGGGAGCTGTTTGGCAACCTTGTACCGGAAATTTGACGGGTTTCCGCCGATTCTCGCCAGGATCTTGTACGTTCCGTTGTCGGACGGGGTGATGAAGTTCATGATCTTGATGATGTCGCCGACCTGGAGCGTATCCGTCTTCACATGGAGTACCGTCGGTTTGTTTTTCTTGAGAAAACCGTTGTAAGTGGAGCCCGACGATCCAGGTGTGTACTTCACCCGCATCCAAAACCCCTGGCCAAACCCATGGTACGAACCTGCAGTGTAATCGGAGTATGAGATGTTCCCCCAGTACAAGGTCAGAGAGTCGGCAACGTCATCGTCATAATGGAACGCCCAGCAGAACCCGTGGCCGTTATCCCAATACGTTCCCGTTGGGGTGAACGCCATCGACCCGGACCGGTCGAACACGATCATGATCAGCGGCTTCACCCACTGGGTCGTGATCTGCCGCATCAGGTCGTACCCCTCGTCGGCGGAGGCCCGGGGCGCCAGGGCGGCCGTGAGCGTCACGGCGGCGATGGCCACGGCGGCCAGCCTGAGCAGTGCACGATGCCGGTTGATTGTGTGTCGTCTCATCTCATCCTCCATACTGGACCGAGCTGGTTCCGCCGGCGTTGACGAGCTTCTGGGCCGAGGGGCTCTGGCTGACGCCGGTGAAGCTGTACTCCTCCTCGAGCATCTTGACGGCCAGAGCGCCGCTGGCCCCCTGAACCCACCCGATGGACACGAGGCGAACCCTGGAGTCGCTGTCGACCGTCGGGGAGCTCGGATCGGTGGCGTCGATGTCCTCGGGGTTGTCCCGGACACAGAGTGAGTAGAACACCTGGCGGCTCGGTCCCTTGGCCTGGCCTGAGACCGGGATGGGGATCGCGGCCAGGGGTGTTCCCCCTTCAAGGAGGTAGGTGCCCAGGTGCGTCGGGTCGTACGTTCCCGAGAGCTTCGGATCGGTCGGATGGCGGGGGCGCTCCGGGATCATCGCCGGTGTGGCCGGGTCGGCGTTGGAATCATGCTGCAAGAGCGTGTTGATCTGGAACGCTCCCACCGTGCCCAGGATCGACTCGCCCCGCCGGAGTCCCGCCTCTGCGGCGTCCAGCGCCAGCTTGGAGTCCATCAGCGTCGCCGACATGGCGCTCTCCTGCCGCATCATATAGGCGGCGGCCGTACCGATGGCGCTCAGGATGAGCATCACCAGGATGGCCGTCAGCATGGCCGAACCGCGCTGGTCGTTCCTTTCCATGTTCATGGTCACCTCACTGTCCAAGGTTCCGGTTCCGGATCATGACGAACTGGGTCATCCGACGGTGGTATCGCTTGTCCTTGGCCGTTCCGGCTGCGTGATCCTCCGCCGCGGGCCGGGAGAACCGGGCCTCCTTCTCCCACGTGATCTCCGCCGAGGATGTCGCCGTCACGGTGATCCGGACGCCGACCACGTTGACGACGTCGTAGTCCTGCACCGTGCCGCTCCCGTTCCCGACCTGGGAGGGTACGTCGTTGGTGTAGTACGAGCCCTGGCTGGAGAGTCTCTTGCCCGGTGAGGTGTTCCAGAGCGTGCCGTCACGGAACGCCCAGGCGACCTGGAGGTCCTCCACGTTGGGCAGTACCCGGTGCCACGGCGATGGGGCCGGGTTGGAGTCCGGATTGTCCACCGACGGGTTGAAGATGCCGTCCTTCTGCTCGAGCCATCCCGCACGGACCCGGAAGGCGACGAACCGTGTGCCGAGCGCCAGCATCACCGGCTGGTTCAGCGTGGTCTGGCCGCCTGCCGGCACGAGACCGCCGGAGATCGTGCCGTTCGCCCTGACCTGGATCGTCTGGCTGGCGCAGTCACTGGTGTCGTAGGAGACGATCTGGTACCAGCCGGACCGGCCCAGCGAATCCATGACGATCATCGGCTGGCTCCGCACGTTGCCGTTCTCGGAGTGGGATCCCGTCAGCTCCATGAAGAGGGTCCGGTTCGCCGCATTGTCGTTGCACCCCTCGGTGAACTTCCACTTCGCCACCGCGCCGCTTCCCCACCCGGGCCAGACGGTGCTCTCGATCACCGAGTTGTTCACGGGGTAGACCACCGTGATGATGTCCGTTCCGGCATCGGCGAGGGACGATGTGCCCGGTACGTTGTTCCAGCATGCCTGGACCGGGTTGCTCCCATGCTGTGCCCACGTGATGACGGCGAACGGGTTACTCGCGCCCATGAAGTTGTTCATGTCCGTGGCGCCGCGGATGAAGCGGCCGATGTACTCCACGGCCTGGCGGGCCGTCTGGCGGGCCTCGGCCTCGAGCTCCATCCGCGTCGTCGAGCGGCGCATGGAGAACAGCACCTGGGCCGAGGCGGCCAGAATGATCACCACGAGGGTGATGTAGATCAGGAACTCGATCAGGCTGACGCCGCGCTCGGCGTGCCGGTTACTTCGGGATTGCTGCCACATACCGCACCACCTTGGCACCTTTGGTGTCCATGTAGATTCCCTGGATCCGTGGCCGCGCCTCGACGCGGAGGAGCCATGTCCCCGGAGAGCCGTTGGCATCGCCGTCCACCACGTCGTAGCCGATGGCGTACCGTGGACTCTCGGAATCGATCACGCCGGTGCCGTTCGGCCCCCAGAAGTCCCAGTAGGCGTCCGACGGTCCCGAGGGAAGCTCCGTGTATGCGATCTCCGCCGCGATCGGAAAGGTGATTCCGGTTTTTCCAGCTGACAGGTTCTGCTGGGCCGTTCCTCCCGATCCTCCACCTGCCGCCTCCACCCGCATGATGGCGTTCGCCATCCGGATGACCTCGATGGTCTGCTGGGCCCGGTACGATAGCTCGGTCCGGGCCTGGGAGCCGCGGTCCGAGACGAGAGCTGCCGCGAACAGCTGCATCACCCCGACCATGACGACGAGCAGGATCAGGAGCGCCACGAGGACCTCGACCAGCATGGCGCCCCGTTCGTTCCCGGGCGATGTGGGTTTCTGGTGCATCGTCATCCTCCACATCATCAACTGTCACTCCCGTACCTTCGTCACCCGGCACGCCCAGACCGGGAAGACCTGGATCAGGTAGCTGACCTTTGGCCGGACGGTTCCATGGATCATCGCATCGAGGGTCACCTGGAACCCCATCGGGGCGAGAAGACGGTTCTTGCTTGTCGGATCGACCAGGTTGCCGAGCGGATGGCACCCCACGGCCCGGTCGCTTCCGAAGGTCGGCCACGTCGACGGTGTGGCGCCGTCGAAAATCACACCGGTGGGAAGCGTGTAGGAGTCCACCACATGGATGTTCCCCGCAGAGTCCTTGTACACCAGCTCGAACCGCCGGTTGTTCGAGAGGTACCGGACCACGGCGACCGTCCTCTGCCGGGCCGCCACCGTGGGCGCCCGCTCGATCAGGCCGCGCAGGGTATTGGCCGCAGCCTCGAGCCTGCTCTTCTCCCTGACAGGGTACAGGTTGGAGGCCGTGATCGTCACGACGATCCCAAGCAGGGCCAGCATGATCAGCGCCTCGACCAGGGTGAACCCCCGCTGGCGGGCCGTCACGTTTCCAGAACAACGTCGATTCTTCGGATTCATGCCATCGTCTCCCTTCTCGAATCTACGGTGTGGCTGCCCGTTGCACAAGGGGCTGCAGAGGACGTTGACACAACTTTTTCACGGATTCGGGTCGTGCAGGCTTCAGTTGGGCGAGCCCTCGTCCTCGTCGTCCGCCGGGAGCTCGTCGATCTCCTGGCGGAGCTTGTCGATGGAGGAGATTCCGCCCCAGCGGGCGATGATCTCCGGCGCATGGGCCGCCGACGCTTCGGCCACAGCCTGGATCGCCAGGTGGAGTGCAGCCGGCGTCAGGCTCGATCCCAGGATGCTGTAGTCGTAACAGACGTCCCCGTCCTCGTCGATGGAGAAGGCACCGAACAGCCGCTCTGCGTTGAGACGGGCGAGGAAGTCGCCGAGGTCCGGATCCGGCCGCTCCACGTCGCGCACGAGATAGCACCGGACATTGACCACCGCGTCCTCCTCCACCGGTGTGGCGACGATCAGGAGGACGGCGCCGCCCTCGACCCGGAGGAAGGCGTTGTCGCTCCACTGGTGGAAGCCGTTCTCACCGCAGACGGCCGTCAGCTCGTTCCGGATCAGCTCGATGACCTGTTCGAGTACCGCGCCGCCCGCAGAGGTGTCGTCAGTCATCGTCTCCGTCCACCTCCTCGAGGGCGGCGATGGCCCGGTCGAGATCCTCCTCGGGTACCTGGACCTCCACCGTGGACAGCTCGCCGACGGTTGTCGGAAGCTCGTGGTCGTGACGGCTGAGGATCCGGACGGGGATCTCCCGTTCGAGAAGGTAACCCTCGATGATCCGGGCCTCGACCTCGTCGCCGGTCTCCTCCACCGTCACCCAACCGACGGGGTCCCACTCGGCCTCTGGCTCCGGGCCGGGATCCTCGACGAGGGGTGAGCCACAGTCGGCGCACCGCTCGACGCCCTCGCGGTACTGGGTCCGGCAGTCGGGGCACCAGGCCATCAGTCGAACTCGAACAGGTTGTTCTCGAACACGTCGGAGAGCTGGCGCATCAGGGCTCCCGACAGGCCCGCCGTGATCCCGGCGAGGATCGTCGAACCCTTGGTCCGGCCGACAACGTACCCGACGAGCCCGACGCCGATGACCGACAGGACCGGGTGCCGGGCCACCGTTCCGCGCCAGTCGATGGACGGCGGAACGATGGTGTCGAGGATCGTGTCGGCGTCGATCTGCTTCGGAATCT
Organism: Thermoanaerobaculia bacterium; assembly: GCA_027067575.1. GTDB lineage: Bacteria > Acidobacteriota > Thermoanaerobaculia > Thermoanaerobaculales > Sulfomarinibacteraceae > JAMOVQ01. Next base: position 24,902 of record JAMOVQ010000151.1, read on the forward strand.
GTTCCCCGGATGGGGAAGGCCGGGAGACTCCCGGACCGCCCGCCCCCGGAGCCTGCGCCTCGTCCATGCCGAACAGATCGTCTGTCTCCATGCTCAGTCCCTCGGGCGGGTCAGGTAACCGACGAGGAAGCCCACACCCAGTGCGATGAGCACCGAGCGTCCCGGGTTCTCCTTGATGTAATCGAGTACCTGGTCGCCCTTCTGCTTGAAGTCGATCTCACGGATCCTGTCGGCGACCTTCCCGTAGAGCTCCCGAGTCTTCGCGGCGAGCTGGTCGTACTGCTCACGGGTCTTTCCGTAGAGCGCCTCGGCCTGCTCGCGGGTCTTTGCCGCCGTCCGGGACATCTTCTCCCGTGCGTCGGCCATCCAGCGGCGCGCCTCCTCCATGGAGACGCGTGCCCGTTCCGCTGCCTCCTGGGCCCGCTCCTTGCCCCTGCCGTAAGAGTCCCTGATGGCCTCCCGGGCTTTCGCCATCGCCTCCTGGGCGCGGGCGAGGGATCCCTTGACGTCCTCAAGAGCCTTCTCCTGGTCCGCCATGGTCTCGGTGGCGAGCGCCTCGTCCACTGTCAGTTCCTGCCTCGCCTCGGCACCAGCATCGTTCTTCTTCTCGTCGGCCATTCGTCGCACCTCCACACGTCGTTGCCTTCCGTCTCCGTCTCATTCTATGCCCATCGCCCGGGAACGTCCACCCGCGGCCCCCGGGAGGCCGCTGCACCGTTTCGCCGAGTCGACCTCCACGGTGTGGCTCACCTTGGGGCCGTGGGGAACCGGTTCGGCGTGGGGTGAACCGGCGGCCGGCCCCCGCGCTTCGCGCGGGCTGCGTGCCTCGCCCGTGCGCCCCGGTGGGAGCGAGCTCCCCCCGGACTGCCCGTGCGACGCGCTGGCGCCGCCTGCGGCGTCGCTGCCGGCCGCCTGGGCTTCGTTGGAGGGCTACGGGTCATCGACTTTGAATGAACGGGGCCGCGAGTCTCGCACCCCGGGACCGCCCCCGCCGCGGTCGCTTCGTCGTCACGACCGCCAGGTCAGTTCCTCCTCGCGCCCTTGCGGGAACGGCCCCGGG
>JAMOVQ010000152.1 GCA_027067575.1 Thermoanaerobaculia bacterium
CCCGGTCGTCATGGCGGTGTTCGAGGAGGCCCAGGTCCTCGGGGCGACCGGACGCGGGACGGGCGGCTTCGGTTCCACGGGGGTGTGAGGTGGAGGTCCTCGTTCTCGCCTCGGGCTCCTCGGGCAACGCCGTGGTGGTGCGGTCCGGCGGGACGGCCGTGCTGGTGGACGCCGGGGTCTCGGCCACCGCCATCCGCCGGCGGATGGCGGCGTTCGGGATGACGCCCGCCGACCTGGACGCGGTCCTCCTGACCCACGAGCACACCGACCACGTGCGGGGCCTCGAGGTGCTGCTGAAGCGGACGCCGTTGCCGGTCTGGGCGACGCCCGGAACCGCGTCGCGGCTCGCCGTCGGAGCCCGGGAGGGGGGTGACGTCTCGCCCGGACGGGCTTTCGCCGTCGGGACGCTCACGGTCCTTCCCGTTCCGACATGCCACGACGCCGCGGAGCCGGTGGCCTACGTGTTCGACGACGGCCGGCACAGGCTCGGGCTCTGCACCGACACCGGCATCGCCACGACGCTGCTCCGGCGGCGGCTGGAGGCGTGCCACGCCCTGCTGCTCGAGGCCAACCACGACGTGGACCTCCTGCGGCACGGGCCGTACCCGTGGCCGCTCAAGCAGCGGATCCGTTCCCGCCTCGGCCACCTGTCCAACGAGCAGGGGGCCGAGCTCGCCGCGGCGCTCGCGTGGCGGGAGCTGTGCGCCGTGGTCGGGCTCCACCTCTCGGAGAAGAACAACGACCCGGCGCTGGCCCGGGAGGTGTTGCGTGCGGCCGTGGGCCCCGGCGTCCCGGTGGAGGTCGCCCCCCGGGACGTCATGGTCCGGCTGCTGCTCGACGGCGGCCGCGCCGAGGTGGAGCGGTGCGACGCCCCGGCCGCCAGGAGCCGGCGGGGTGCGGCCGGGTAGCCCGGGGAGGTTCCCGGCCAGCCGTCCCGGGCCCCCGGGAGCCGTCTCTCAGCGACCCTCGCACCACTCCCGCGCGTTCTGGAACAGCCGCAGCCACGGGGAGACGCCGAGGTCCCGCCGCCACTCCCGGGGCATCCACGGCCACTGCCACGGGAGGAACGTCCGTTCCGGGTGCGGCATGATCGCCAGGTGGCGGCCGTCGGGGGAGACGAGCCCGGCGATCCCCCGCGGCGAGCCGTTGGGGTTGAGGGGGTAGGCCTCCGTCGGCCGGCCGTCGTCGTCGGCGTAGCGCAGCGGGACGAGCCCGCGCGACTCGACCTCTTCCAGCACCGAGGGGTCCGGGAAGTGCGCCCGGCCCTCGCCGTGCTGGACCCAGATCCCCAGCACGGATCCCGCCATCCCCCGGAGCATGATCGAGGGGTTCTCCTCGACGCGCACCGTGACGAACCGGGACTCGAACCGGCCGGAGCCGTTGTGCACGAACCGGGGCTGGCGCTCTCCGGGAAGCCCCTGCCACGGCACGAGCCCCAGGAGGGCGAACAGCTGGCAGCCGTTGCAGACGCCCAGGGTGAACGTGTCGTCCCGCGCGACGAACGCGTCGAACTGGCGCCGGATCCCGTCGTGGAACCGGATGACACCGGCCCACCCCTTGGCCGAGTCGAGCACGTCGGCGTAGGAGAACCCGCCCACGGCGGCGAGACCGCGGAAACCCTCCAGCGCGATGCGGTTCGAGGCCAGGTCGCTCATGGCCACGTCCCACGGTTCGAACCCCGCGGCCTCGAACGCCGCCGCCATCTCCCGGTCGGAGTTGGAGCCCTCCTCCCGCAGGATCGCCACCCGCGGGCGTCCGGGCCGGGAGAGGATCTCCGGCGCCGTGGGGCGGGGGTCGAAGGTCAGGCGCCAGTCCGGGGCGTGGCGGGAGGCCAGTCCCCGCCGCTCCTCCTCGGCGTGCGCCGGGTCGGTCTGAAGCCGCTCCAGCGCGAAGCTCGTGGCCTCCCACAGGTCGCGAAGCGCCGGGACCGGATCCTCCAGCACGGTCGTGCCCGCCACGGCGATCCGGACCGTCCGGTCGGCCACGGTGCGGCCGATCGCCACCGCGGGCACGTCGTGTTCCGCGAACAGCGCGAGCACCGTCTTCAGATCGTCCTCCCCGACCTCCAGGACGATGCCGGGCTCCTCGGCGAAGAGGACGGCCAGAGGGCCGGTCCCAAGCGGGTCGGGGACGTCCACGTCGATCCCCCGGTCGCCGGCGAACGCCATCTCGAGCAGCGTGGTGACGAGGCCGCCGTCGGAACGGTCGTGGCCGGCCGCGATGAGGCCCCTGCGGATCGCCTCCTGCACCGCCCCGAACGCCCGGGCCAGGAGGCCGGGGTCGTCGAGGTCGGGCGGCGTGTCGCCCAGGGCGCCGTACGCCTGGGCCAGGGCCGAGCCGCCCAGCCGGTTCTTCCCCCCGCCGAGGTCGACGAACACCAGCCGCCCGGAACCGGGCAACTCCAGGTCGGGGGTCACCACGGCGGTGATGTCGGGGCACGGGGCGTAGGCGGAGATCACCAGGGCGCCCGGCGCCTTCACGGTCTCGGACCCGCCGCCGGGGCCCGGGGCGATGGCCGCCATGGAGAGCGAGTCCTTGCCGCCGTCCACGGCGATCCCCAGCTCGAGCATCGCCTCGCTCATGGCCACCGCCGCATCGTGGAGCGCCGCGCCCTCGCCGGGCAGCTTGGCCGCCCACATCCAGTTGGCGGAGCAGCGGACGTCGCCGAGCGCGGTGACGGGCGCCCAGACGAGGTTGGTCAGCGCCTCGGCCACCGAGAGCCGCGCCATGGCCGCCGGGTCGATCAGGCCGGGGATGGGGCGTTCCCCGATCGCCGTGGCGCCGCCCACCGTGTCCAGGTGGGAGTGGGCCACGACGGCGACGTCGGCCACCGTCAGATGGAGCGGCCCGCAGCACTGCTGCCGTGCGACGAGACCGGTGACGGCCCGGTCGACCTTGCCCGTCAGGAACCGCTTGGAGCCGACGGCGAGCAGCCGAAGCACGCGGTCCAGGGCCTGCCGGACGGTCAGCCCCTCCGGGAGCTCGAGGGGGGCGGCCGCCGGCCGCGACCGGTGGAGCTCGAACGTCTTCCGCGGCATCTCGCCGAGCACGTCGGCGAGGGCCATGTCCACCGGCGTCGACCCGTCCCTCGAATCGTGGACGACGATCCGGTCGTCCCCGGTGACGTGGCCCACCACGGCCCACGGAAGCTTCTCGCGCTCGCACAGCGCGGCGAACGTCTCCCGGTGCTCTGGCCGGAGGAGCAGCGCGTCGTTCTCCTGGTACTCGGCGCCCCAGATCTCGAGGACGGAGAGCGTCTCGTCGCCCACGGGGATCTCGCGGATCTCGATCCGGGCTCCCTCGGGCTCGACGATCTCCTTGAGGACGTTGCAGTTTCCGCCGGCGCCCTGGTCGTGGATCGAGACGATGGGGTTGGCGTCGCCCATCTCCACGCACGCCCGGATGACGCGGTTCAGTTTCTGCTCCATCTCGGCGTCGCCGCGCTGGACCGCGCCGAAGTCGAGCTCCTCCGCGTTCTCGCCCTGGACCATGGAGGAGGCCGCGCCGCCGCCCATGCCGATCCGGTAGGCGGGCCCTCCGACCTTGACCACGAGCATCCCCACCTCGGGGCGCCCCTTCTCCACGTGGCGGGCGTCGATCCGGCCGATCCCGCCGGAGAACATGATCGGCTTGAGCCACTCGCGGCGTTCCCCCGAGGGCAGCCGCATCCCGAACGACCGGGTGAACCCGGCGATCAGCGGCTCGCCGAACTTGTTGCCGTAGTCCGAGGCGCCGTTGGAGGCCTCGATCTCGATCTCGAGCGGCGAGGCGAGGTTCCCCGGGTAGCGGAACGACGGGTCCTCCCACGGCTGCTCGTCCCCGGGGATCCGGAAGTTGCCCACGCAGTACCCGGCGGTCCCTGCCGTCACGAGCGAGCCGCGCCCGGCGGCGTGGACGTCACGGATCCGGCCGCCCGCGCCGGTCTCCGCTCCGGGGAACGGCGCCACGCCGGTCGGGAAGTTGTGGGTCTCCGCCGTCAGGAGGACGTGCTCCGTCAGGCGGCGGCGCTCCAGGGGGCCGGGCCGGCCCGGTTCGCGCGGCACGAGGGTCTCCGCCTCGAACCCCTCGATCGCCGAGGAGTTGTCGGAGAACGCGATGACCGAGCGGCCGGGGGCCGCACGCCACGGCGCCTGGACGATCTCCATCAGGGAGCGGGGCGCCTCCGCCCCGTCGATCACCAGGCGGCCCTTGAAGAACCAGTGGCGGGAGTGCTCGGAGTTGGACTGGGCGATGTCGAACAGCTCCACATCCGTGGGGTCGCGGTGCAGGCGGTCCCGGAACAGACCGGTGTAGTAGTCCAGGTCCTGCTCGTCGAACGCGAGGCCCATCTCGCGGTTGGCGCGCTCGAGCGCCGCCCGGCCCTCAGCGAGCACGGGGATCGTGCGGACGGGTTCGGGGGTGATCCCCGTCGCGAAGGTCGACAGCGGCTGGGGGTACGGCTCCTCCGTCATCCGGTCGTGGACGAGCTCGAGGAACTGGGCGATGGACTCCGCGGCTGGCGGGGTCTTCGTCCGGAGGAAGTACCGTCGCGAGCGCTCGATCCGCCGGACGGCACCCAGGCCGCAGGCGTTGCAGATCGCCACGGCGTTGGTCGAAAACGCCGTGGTGAACGTCATCCGGGGTCCCACCTCAATCACCGTGCCGTCGTCCGGGCCGAGGAAGGGCCGCTCGGCGAATCGATCGGGTTCGAACGTCTCCGCAAGAAGCCACCGGAGGGTCTCGAGCTCGTCCGCCTCCAGCGGCCGTTCGAGCCCGACGTTGAAACACACCTCGGTCTCGATCCCCTCCAGCCCCGGGATCGTCTCCCGGGCATGGGCGAGGGCGGAGCGGACCTGGGCCGGCGTCAGCCCCGGCGAACGGTACAGGTGCATCACCAGCATGGCACGCGTTGTACCACCGACCGAACTTCGATGCCACCCCATTAAGGGACACTGTTTTTCTCTTGACAACCTCCCCTCCCCGCCCTACCCTGTTCCCATCACAACTCGAAGGAGGCGCACCATGCCCCGGATGCCACGGCTCAAGTTCTCCCACGTGGACACCTGGTACCACCTGTACAGCCGGGTGCCCTCCCGCCGCGGCGAGCTGCCGCTGGCCTCGCCGCTGGCCCAGCGCCAGCTCATCGCCACCATCAAACACTTCGCCTCGATCTACTTCTGCGACGTGGCGGCGTTCTGCATCATGGGCAACCACTACCACCTCGTCGTCCGCTTCGATGCCGAGCGCGAGGTGGACCGCGAGGAGCTGCGCGCCCGGTCGCGGATCATGTACCCCAGCGTGACGCGGCAGCGTCAGATCGACCTGTGGGGGGACGAGGAGTGGGAGCACTACCGGCGGCGTCTCTTCGACGTGTCGGAGTTCATGCGGAATGTGCAGGCGGCGTACGCGCGGTGGTACAACCGGACGTTCGACCGGCGGGGGCGGCTGTGGGATCAGCGGTTCAAGTCGACGATCCTGGGGGATGCGCGGGCGGTGCTGGATTGTCTGCTGTACGTGGAGCTGAACCCGATCCGTGCGGGGATCGTGGAGCGTCCGGAGGAGTGGGAGAGCGGGTCGGTGTACCTTCGGGAGCTCGGAGAGGACGGGTGGCTGATCCCGATCACGAGCCTGCTGAATCATGGGGACCGTGAGGCGGCGATGGTGGAGTTCCGGCAGCTGTTGTACCACCGTGGGGCGGTGCCGACGCGGGAGGGGCAGGCGGCGATTTCGGAGGAAGTGCTCGCGCAGGAGGCGGCGCGGGGGTACCGGAGCCGGGGGGCGTACCGGAGACGGCTGGGGTTCTTCGTCAACGGTGTGGTGATCGGGACGGAGGGGTTCATCCGGGAGCAGCTGGCGCTGATGCGGGAACGGGGGTGGTACCGGCGGCGGAAGCATCCGGTCCGGCACCTGGAGGGGGCGGTGATGTCGCTGAGGGAGCAGC
>JAMOVQ010000153.1 GCA_027067575.1 Thermoanaerobaculia bacterium
GGGGGAAGGGTAAGTCGCCGAGTACGGCGTATCCGGCGAGCCGTCCCGGGGTGCAGCCCGAGCCGGAGGAGCCGGGGCGCACACGCCCCCACGGCCCCGGGGAGCGCAGCGACCCGGGGGAGCCGCGCACGCGGCGCCCGGCCTGCGACCGCCACTCGCCGTGACGAGGAGGGGCCGCGCGGATCGTGCCCCGGGGCCGTTCCCGCAAGGGCGCGAGGAGGAACTGACCTGGCGGTCGTGACGACGAAGCGACCGCGGCGGGGGCGGTCCCGGGGTGCGAGACTCGCGGCCCCGTTCATCCAAAGTCGATGACTCGAACACCCTCCAACGAAGCCCAGACGGCCGGCAGCGACGCCGCAGGCGGCGCCAGCGCGTCGCACGGGCGGCCCGGGGGGAGCTCGCTCCCACCGGGACGCACGAGCGAGGCGCGCAGCCCGCGCGAAGCGCGGGGGCCGGCCGCCAGTTCGCCCCCGGCCGGGCCTACCCCGACGGACGCGGGCGCCGGCCGTGGCAGCGTCGGGTTCGGTGTCCGTGTCGGCGTGCGCGGGGTCAGTGGCAGGCCGCGGCGAACCCCCGGAGCAGCTCGAGCGCCTCGCGGTCCCAGGAGACCTCGTCCGGCCCCTTCGGCGTCTCGAGCACCATGGGCGTCTCCACGAGGCGCGGGTCGCAGACGATCCGGCGGAACGTCTCCTCGCCGAGCAGGCCGTAGCCGATCCGCTCGTGGCGGTCCTTCCGGGACCCGAGCGGCACGTTGGTGTCGTTGAGGTGGACGGCGTCGGGCCGTTCCCTGCCGGTGGCTGCGGCAAACGCCTCCCAGAGCGCCTCCCACACGTCGGCCCTCGTGATCTCCCACCCGGCGCCCCAGAGATGCGCCGTGTCCCAGCAGGTCCCCGAGCGCTCCCGGGGCAAACGATCGAGGATCGCACCGATCTCGGCGAGGTCGGCCCCCAGGACCGTCCCCTGCCCCGCCGTCACCTCCACGAGCACCGGCGGCGCTCCGGGGGCCCGCTCCAGCGCCTCGGCGATCCCCGCCGCAGCCCGCTCGACCCCGGCCGCTACCCCCGAGCCCGTGTGGGCGCCGGGATGGAGCACGACCCCGGCGAGTTCCAGCTCGCGGGCCCGCTCGAGCTGATCCACGAGCAGGGCGATGCTGCGATTCCTGAGCGCGTCGTCCGGCGAGGCGACGTTGATCAGGTACGGGGCGTGGGCGACCACCCGCCCTCCGAGACCGGCCTCGGAGGCCATGGCGCGAAACCGCTCGGCGTCCTCCGGCGGGATCGGCCGCCCGCTCCACCGTCCCGGCGCCTGGGTGAAGATCTGGAGCGCCGTGCAGTGGAGCTCCACCGCCCGTTCCACCGCGCGCCAGACGGCGCCGGCGATAGACAGGTGGGCACCAAGCGGCGGCGCCGGGCCGAGACGCGAAAGACGGCGGGCCGGCACGGCCCGCCGCCGGGAGTCTCTGTTCCGAGTCCCGTCCATCACTTGAGTTGATCGACCCAGTCGCCGTTCTGGAACCACTTCTGCTCGAGCTTGTCCAGGATCCCCAGCCCGTCGAGCGTCTTGACGGAGTTCTCCACCATGTTGAGCATCAGGGAATCGCCCGCGGGGAGCGCGATCCCGATCGGCTCGATGCTGAGGAGCTCGTCGGAGAGCACAAGGCCCTCGTCCGGGTGCCGCAGCACGGTCAGCGCCAGGATCGGCAGGTCCGCCACCATGAAGTTGGCCGTGCCGTCGAGCACCTTCTTGACGCCGGTCTCGTAGTCGGAAACCGCCACGAGCTTCGCGTTGGGCATGGCGCGCTTTGCGAACGCCTCGCTGGTGGAGCCCTTGAGGGCCACCACGGTCATCCCCGTGATGTCCAGCTCCTTGGCGTCGGAGGCCTTCGCCAGGGTGGCGTCGGTGGTCAGAATCGTCTTGCCGGAGACGACGTAGGGGCCGACGAACGCGGCCTCGAGGTTGCGCTTCGGAGTCATGGTCATCCCCGACATGATGGCGTCGATCTTTCCGGCCTTGAGGGCGGGTAAGAGCTGTCCGAACGGCATGGTGTCGATGACCAGCTCGACGCCCATGGCGTCGGCCAGCATGGTGGCCAGATCCACGTCGTAGCCGATCAGCTTGCCGTCCTTGTTCTTCATGTTGAACGGGGGCTGATCGCCCGACATCCCCACATGGAACTCGCCCTTTTCCACGATCCGGGAGAGCACCGGGGCGTTCTCCGCCGCGGCGGCGGGGAGCGTGAGGCCCGCAAGGGCCAGGGCAACGGTCAGCAGTACGGTCAGCGTTCGTCTCATTCGCAACCTCCTCGTATCCGGTCCTTCAGTCTTGCAGTGGACCCGTCTTTCCCGGGAACATCGCCCGATTGTCTCACATTCCCGGCCTCCCGGGAGGCATCCGTTCGAGACCGGTTCAAGAAGTGGCCGGTGGTGGGAAGGAGGATCAGAGGACCACCACCTCGCCGGTCACGATGTTGACCTTGAACGTCGCCTCGTAGTACCCCATCTCCACCTGCACGACGACCCACGGGCTCCCGTCGAAGAACGCGTGACCCGGCCGGTCTCCGAGACCTCGGTCTCGTAGGGGAAGGTGAACGAGGAAACGCCCTCGGGGATGAAGACGTAGTTCGACAGGCGGCCTTCCCACGTCAGGTCCGACTCCAGGAGGAAGACGTCGGTCCCAGGCCCGTCGATCGAGGGCAGCTCCAGCCGCGAGGCACCCTGCAAGGTAGCGTGGTCCGGCATCCCGCCCGTGTACGCCACGACCAGGGTGTGGTCCCCGGTGTACCGGTAGTCCCAGACCTCGCCCGCCACGAGGTCCGTGTACCGGAGCGCGAAGTCCGACGTCATGCGGGAGGGGTAGCCGTCCACACCGACACAGACGTCCGCCAGGGCATTCCCGTCCAGTTCGAACCCCCAGCCTGCCGCCTCGAACGTGTAGCCGCAGTTGTCCAGATCGACCTGCGTCCGCCAGCACTTGCCGTCAGCGTCCTCGTCAGGGCGCAGGCTGTCACCCTCGTGGTCGGCCTGGATGCAGTCGATCTGGGCCGACTTGTGGCCAATCGTCGCCGGACCGGAGTTGTCCACGGACTCCGAGAGCGCCGTGGTGGTCATGGCCACGGCACGGGCCAGCGTGTCGGTGTCGGGCGTTCCCGTGAAGGCGGGAAGCGCTTCGCCGTACACGGGATCCCCTGAGACGTTATCGATGACCGAGGCGTACGCGGCCAACACGCCGCCCTCCTCCGCCGGGTGGAAGACCACCTCCACCGTGGCCCCGGCCACCGACGCCACACCGAACAGGTCGGCCAGCGAGCGTTGCCGCTGCTCGGCGAGACCGAGCGTCACGGACGCCTCGGCTGTCACCGAGCCCGATGCATCCCGGAGGACGAGGTCGACGGTTCCCGAAGAATCCAGTGCGACCAGGCCGATGTTGGTCCGGAAGGCGCCGTTCCACGTCAATCCAGGGAGCAGGTACGGCTCGCCGTCACGGGCCAGCGACGCCGCCGGGCGGGCCGGAATGAACTGGCCGAAGCTCCCGCCGGGAACGGCGTTGTACGAACGGGAGGTTGCCAGGACGGCCCCGCCGTCCGTCTCGATCTCGAGGGCCCCCACGGCGGTGTCGTGGCCGAACACCGAGAGGACCACGTCATCAAGCGCCAGCTGGGTCCCGGGCTCCAGGGTGACGGTCGCGGTCTCCGGCGAGGGGTTCTCCCGGTCCTTGAGCAGGAGGGCGAGGCGGGCGGTCACGGTCTCGTCGGAGGGGTTGAACAGCCAGAGGTCGGTCCGCCACGCCGTGCCGTTCACGCCGTCCGCGTGGACCACCGCCGGGATCAGCGCCCGGGCCGCCCGGTCAAACGGCGTCAAGGGGGCGACGAAGATCGGATCGTTGCTACCCGCGGCCACGACCGACGCGTACGGGACGAACGGGCCGTCGGCCGTGACCACCGCCCACGCCGCGTCACGGGCCGGGGCGCCGAGGGCCGCGAAGACGTCGTTGATCTGGGCCTGGCCGTACGGCAGCACGGTGAAGGACGCCTCGCCCAGCAGGTCGCCGGCGGCGCCGTGGAGCGCCACGGTCACCGTCAGCGGGTCGGGGCCGGCGTTGACCCAGCCGACGTTCGTCCGGCGGCCGTCCGTACCGGACAGGCCGAGGAGGTAGGCGGGGACCTCCCGGACCACGGAGCCCGAGGCGAACCCCGGGATCATCTGGCCGAAGGTGCCGTCGGACGACTGATTGAACGTGCGCGGACGGACGGCAAGGGTGTCCACGGGCGCATCGATCTCGAGGGCCGCCACGCCGGTGAACCCCCAGAGCGCCTGGAGGGCGTCGGCGATCTCCATGGCGCCCCCAGCGGGCACGGTCACGGTGGTGGCTCTCGAACGGTCGGTATTGTCGGTTCCCTGGGGCAGGAGCGTCACCGTCGCCGTCACCGGCTCGGGGCCGAAGTTGTCGAGGACGACGTCCGTCCGCCACACGCTGCCCGCGGCGCCGTCGGCGTGGGCGGCGGCGAACGGGTGATATCATGACGGGACGACCACCGGTACGGGCGGCGAGCCGTCGGGCGGCTCGCCGGCCGCAGGGATCGAAAGGGGAATGCGGATGGCTCAGGGCACGAGGATCGTCATCGTCGGGGGCGTCGCAGCGGGGATGAGCGCGGCCAGCCAGGCCAGGCGGCGGAAGCCGGACGCCACGGTCACGGTTTTCGAGCGCGGGCCGTACATCTCCTACGGTTCCTGCGGGATGCCGTACAACATCGAGGACCCGGAGCGGTCCATCGACGACCTCGTCGTGCTGACGCCCGAGAAGGCCAGGGAGAGCCGCGGGATCGACCTCCACCTGCGCCACGAGGTGACCGCCATCGACCCGGGGTCACGGACCGTGACGGTCCGCGACCTCGAGGCCGGGTCGGAACGGACCGAGGGCTGGGACGCCTTGGTGATCGCCACCGGCGCCTCCGCCGTCCGCCTCCCCCTCCCCGGATTCGACCTTCCCGGGGTCACGGTGCTCCGCGAGCTGACGGACGGCGCCCTCGTCAAGCGGCTCCTCGCCGAGGGCCGCAAGGCCGCGGCCATCGTCGGCGGCGGCTACATCGGGATGGAGATGGCCCACGTGCTGACCAGCCGGGGGCTCCGGGTGACCGTGCTCGAGAAGCTGCCTGACATCCTCCCGGGGTGGGGCCCGGAGACCGTCGCCCTGGTGCGGAAAGAGCTCGAGCGGAACGGCGTCGACGTGCGGACCGGCGTCTCCGTCACTGGCGCCGAGGCGGGCCCGGACGGCTCCGTGGCCGCCGTGACCACCGATGCCGGCCCCGTCGAGGCCGACCTGGTGCTCCAGGCCGTGGGCGCCCGCCCGAACGTCCGGCTGGCGGCCGAAGCCGGGCTGCGCATCGGCGACACCGGCGCGATCTGGGTCAACCAGTACCAGCAGACCTCGGCCGACGGCATCTGGGCCGCCGGGGACTGTGCCGAGGCGTACCACCGGGTGCTGCGCCGCAACGCCTGGATTCCCCTCGGGACCACGGCGAACAAGCAGGGCCGGATCGCCGGCGCCAACGTCGTCGGGGCGGCCCAGCGGTTCGCCGGGATCGTCGGCACCTCCGGGTTCAAGGTGTTCGACCTCGAGGTCGCGCGCTCCGGACTTGGATTCGACCAGGCGAAGGCCGAGGGGTTCGAGCCCGTGGCCGTCACCATCACCCAGCGCTCCCGGGCCCACGGCTACCCCGGCGGCTCACCGATCCAGGTCACCCTCGTCGCCGACGAGCCCACCGGCGTCCTCCTCGGCGGCGAGCTCGCGGGACGCGACGGGGCCGCACTGCGCGCGAACGTCCTGGGAACAGCGCTGGCGGCGCACATGACCGTCTCGGACCTCCAGGGGCTCGACCTCGTCTACGCCCCGCCGTTCGCCCCCGTGTGGGATCCGGTCCTCGTGGCGGCCAACCAGCTGGCCAAGAAGGTCGGGAGGCGGTGAGGATGGGAACGGTACGGATCAGCTGCCCCCACTGCGCCACCGTCCTCGAGGTGGACGTCGAGGCCGGAATCGTCGTCCACCACGAGCCGCCGCGGGAGACCCGCCGGCAGCTGGACTTCGACGAGCGTCTCCGGGCCGTCGAGGAGGAGAAGCGCCGCGCCGCCGACCGGCTCGAGGAGGCCATGCGCCATGAAAAGGCGAAGGAACGCGTGCTCGAGGAGAAGTTCCGCAAGCTCCTCGAGAACGCCCCCGAGGACGACGGCGCACCCCACATCCGGGACATCGACCTGGACTGAGCACGGCCACGAACCCAGGGACCCGGGCACGGACGCCACACCCCACCCACCCGGCCCACCACCCGGCGCGGCCCGCCGCAGAACCCCTCCCTCCGCCCCGGCGCGACGCGGTCATGGCGAGCACCCGCGAGCCATGACCGCAACCCCCACCCCGTCCGGAGCTCGAACCTCCGCCGGAAACCCCACGGCCGTGCAGGGCGGCGACCCGGCGCAGCCGGGGCCGGGACGGGTGGCCCGCGACGGACGGAAGCTCGCTTCCGGACGGCTCGGGACACTCGCCCCGGGGAGCCCCGCTCCCCGCCGCCCGGAACGCGAAACGGCCGCCCGAAGGCGGCCGGCATCCTCAAAGCTGGTCGGGACGCGGAGATTTGAACTCCGGACCCCCTGAACCCCATTCAGGTGCGCTACCAGGCTGCGCTACGTCCCGACCCTGTCACTCGTTCCGGAGCCCCGCAAGAAGCGATTGAATCTCCCCCCGGGTCTCCCGCAGCACGAGCAGGAGACGTTGTACGCGTTCCTCCGCACCCTTGTCAACCTCGGCAGGGGCATCGGAGGCTCCGGTGTCCGGCTCCGGAGGCCGTTCACGGGCCGCAACCTTTTTCCGTTCCCGGGCCTTCTTGGGAGCCGCAGAGGCCTTCTTCTTCACCTCCCCACCGGCGCCGGAGGCCGCGAGCTTCTTCTTGGCCCCGGCGATGGTCATCTGCTCGTCGAAGAGAAGCCTCCTGATCTCGAGGATCAGCTCCACCTGCTCCCGCGTGTAGTACCGCTGCCCGGTCCCGCTCTTCCCGGCTTCCAGCCCGGAGAACTCGGTCGTCCAGAACCGGAGCATGTACGGCTGGACCTTCGCCAGCTTGCAGACCTCGTTGAGCCGGAAGCTGTCCTGACCTTCGGGGAGCACCGGCGTCTCGCTCATCCCTCCTCCTCCTCGGCCTTCGGCACCAGCGTCAGCCGGAACTGGAGCGTCACCTTCTGACCGCCGATCCAGTCTCCGGGAACGGGCACGACGATGTCGAGCTCACGGACCTGCCCGTACTCAGCCAGGGCGCCAGTACCCTCGAGCTGGAGCCTGAGCTGGTTCTGCCCCTCGCGGCCGGTGACGGCCTGGGCCTCCACCGGGGCCAGCACGGTGGGCACCGCGGCATCCGGCGGCGGCACGAGGTCGCCGAACGGCTCCCCGTCCCAGACCGTGAACGGTTCCGCACCCTGATGGCCCGGTTCCGGTTCGACAGGCCCGGCTTCCACATCCTCTGCCGATGCCTCGTCGTCAGCCGCCGGCGGTTCCGCGGCCGGGATCTGGGCCTCGAACGGCGTTCCGGCCTCCACAGTCTCCGGCCCGGCAGCCACCGCGACATCTTCTCCAGCCGGTTCCGGTTCGGCCATACCGAACGGTTCTCGGCTCTCCCGGACAGCATCCTCGACGAAGCTCTCCCCGGTCTCCTCCGGAACCGCTGGCGGAGCCTCGGCGGAAGCGTCCGAAGAGACTGCTTCCTCCCCGGCCGTTCCAGACGGAGTGACGCCGTCCGCAACCGAGACCTCCGGAACATCCGCCGGGGCGGGCTCGCCTCCGACGTCGTCTGCAGCCGGCCACTCCGGATGCTCCCCCGGAGGTTCCGGAAACTCGACGGTTCCGGCCGCCGGTGCCGCATCCACCCATGCCTCATCCCCCGCCTCTTCCTCCGGCGAACTGGCGCCTTCCACGTCGTAAGGCGGTGCGGCCGGCGCCTCCTGGGGCTCCGGCACCTCTTCCACGGCCGGCTCCGCCACCTCGCCGGATTCCTGGGTCTGTTCCGCCTTCCAGGATTCCTCCGACGGCGTGACGGCCAGCGATTCCGTCTCCCGTTCCTCCGATTCGACACTCAGCACGACATCGCCACCGGCCGGGCCGATGTCCGCCGTTTCGAGGGGACCGGTCTCGAGCTCCACCTCTCCAACCCCATCGCCGGGAGAGGCGGGAAGACCGATCTCCTCCGGAGCGATGACGAGCGTCGGTTCCTTCTCCTCCTCCATTTCCGCTCCGAGCGACATCGCGGCGATCCCAGGGTGCGTCTCCGCATCGGGCTCCCGCGTGGAGTCCGACCGATCCCCGGCCTCCGGCGGGGACGAGAGCGCCGGGGGGGCCGTGGCGGCCTCCGGTGGCTGCGGGGCCGTCGCCGACGGCCCGGCAGGTGCCGGCGCAGCCGGGAACGCGGCCGGAGAAGGGGACGTCTGGAAGCTCGCCACGCCCGCTGACACCGTGGGCGTGGTGGATCCGGCGAACTCGGCCTCGTACCGGTCCCGGAGACTCCGCATGACGAGTTTGACGATCCCCTCCAGCGTCTCCTGGACCCCGATCCCCTGGATCGCCACGGCCTCGAAGATCGGAGCCGAATACTCGTTGAGCTCCGCGTCCAGCTGCTCCACCGGAGCGATGTCGGAGAGGTCACGCTTGTTGAACTGGAGGACGTGCGGGAACGACGCAAGCTCGACGCCCTGGAGCAGCAGGTTCTCCTTGAGGTTCTTCCAGGAGTCGAGGTTCGAGCCCAGCATGGCGCGCTGCGAATCGGCGACGAACACCACGCCGTCCGCCCCCCGGAGCACGAGCTGGCGGGTCGAGTTGTAGTGGACCTGGCCGGGGACGGTGTACAGCTGGAGCGTGACGTCCATCCCGCGGATCGTCCCGATGTCCAGCGGCAGCAGGTCGAAGAAGATCGTCCGGTCGCCCTCGGTGGCCAGGGAGAGCATATTGCCCTTCTTGCCCCCCTCGAAGTGGTCATGGATCCATTCGAGGTTGGTCGTCTTGCCGCAAAGGCCCGGACCGTAGTAGACGATCTTGGCGTTCAGCTTCCGCAACGCGTAGTTGAAGAAAACCATCCGTATCCTCTCAACGTTCTCGCCCTCTGATCATAACCCTGATCGGCACGCCATCCAACCCGAACGCCTCCCGCAGTGTATTCTCCAGGTGTCGGACGTAGGAGAAATGAGGCTGGGCGGTCAGATTCGTGAACAGCACGAACCGCGGCGGGACGGACCCGACCTGCGTCGCGTAGAACAGCTTCGCCTCGCGCCGGCCCTTCGACGGCGGCGGGTGGCGTTCCCACGCCTGACGGAGCACACGGTTGAGCTCGCTCGTCCCGGCGTCCAGGACCATTCCGCGGTGCACGGCACGGATCGCGGGCAGCAGTCGGTGCACGCCCTGCCCCGTCCTCGCCGAGAGGAACACCCGCGGCGCGTGTCCGAGGAACTTCAGCTTTCGTCCCACCTCGTCCTCCATCCGGGCCCGCACGGCCTCGCGGTCCGTGACGAGGTCCCACTTGTTGAAGACGAGGATGACACCGCGGCCGGCCTCCCAGGCGTACCCGGCCACGTGGGCGTCCTGAGAAGTGATCCCCCGCGTGACGTCGATCACCGCCAGGCACAGGTGGGCCCGCTCGAGCTGTCTCCGGGCGATGACGACGGACAGGACCTCGGGACCGCGGTCCGTCCGCCCCTTGCGCCGGATGCCCGCCGTGTCGACGAAACGGACCGGGAACCCCTCCACGTCGAGCACGACGTCCACCGCGTCGCGGGTCGTCCCCGGGACCTCACTGACCAGGGCCCGCTCCTCCCCGGCAAGCCGGTTGAGCAGCGAGGACTTCCCGACGTTCGGCCGGCCCACGATGGAGACCCTGGCCTCGGTGCGGTCGTCCGGATCCCCGGAATCGCCTCCGGCCTCCACCGGCGGAAGGACGGCCTCCAGCGCCTCCCACAGCTCCGAAAGCCCTGTCCCGTGCTCCGCCGAGACCAGGACGGGCTCGCCGAACCCCAGCGCCCAGAACTCGGCCGCCTGGTGCTCCACCTCCCGGCGGTCGGCCTTGTTGACCACGACCACCACGGGAACGCCCCGCGCCCTCAGGAAGTTCGCGAGCTCCGCGTCCTCCGGGATGACCCCGGCCTCGCCGTCCAGGAGGAACAGGATGGCGTCCGCGTTCTCCATCGCCACCTCGGCCTGGGCCCGGATCAGCGGGAGGAACCGGTCCTCGTCCTCCATCAGGAGCCCCCCGGTGTCCACCAGCGTCACCCGCCCGCCGCCGGGGCGCCGGGCCTCACCGGCGATCCGGTCCCGCGTGACGCCGGGGAGGTCGTGGACGAGCGCCCTCCGGCTTCGCGTCAGCCGGTTGAACAGCGTCGACTTCCCCACGTTGGGGCGGCCGACGATGACCACGACCGGGGTCCGGCTCACTCGGCTCCCGCCGGCGCCGTTGGTGCGGCCGTCCCCTCCGCCGGCGCCTCACCGCCGGGAACCGGTGTGGCGACCTTCCACCTGCCGGGCCCGTTGGTCTCCTGGACCCGCCGGGCCGTGACCATCCACTTGCCGTCGATCTTCCGCAGTTGGATGATCGAGTGCTGGATCGTGTTGGGGTTGTGCCCCTTCTCCTTGCCCGTGTAGTAGTCCAGCCGCATGACGTCCCAGACCTCGAGCAGCGTCACCGTCGCGTTGACCACCCGGAACACCTGGACGTCCAGGACGTCCATCCGGAGCAGCGACGCCTCCACGCGGTCGCCGCTGGCGCGGAGCTTGTGGAGCAGCGCCTGGGTGTCCCGAATCTCTCCCTCGGTGGCGTACCCCTCGAGCAGCGTCGCGTCCATCTCCGAGTATGCCTGCGCCAGCCGGTCGAGGTAGATTCTGACGGCCGAGACGACCTCCTTCCGGACCTCGGGCGAGGGCTCGGTGTTCTCGCACCCCGTGATGACGACCGCCGCCCCCGCAAGGAGCAAAAGCGCCGAGAGAGCCGAAAGGTTCCTGCGGACCATGACCACCTCCCTTTCGCCATCGAGGATACCACCGGACGGACGGCGCGTCGCGCCACGGAACACGAGGCCCCCGGCGCGCGGGGCGACGGGGGCGGTTCGTGTGACGGGAACACGAGGCCGGGACGGTTCACTCGGTGGAAGGCTCGTGCTCGCCCTCCTCCACCACGGCCCGGACGGGGGGTGGCGGGGCGGGGAGGGTGCGGCCCATCTCGGCCTTGGCCCGGAGGCGCTTCCACTCCCATTCGATGTTCCGGCGGATCGTCTCGATGTCCTCGTCCTTGAGGTGCCGGAACCGGCCCTGGAGCCGGAGGTACTCCGCCACGTCGGTGAACGCGGGCTCGTGGTTGATGGTGTAGTGGACGCCGTTCTCGACCTCGTAGAGCGGGAAGATCCCGGTCTCCACGGCCAGGCGGGCGATCTTCACCGAGTACCGCTCCTCCGACTTGTGCCCGGCCGGGCAGGAGATCCACAGGTGGATGAACTTGGCGCCGCGGATCGACTGGGCCTTCCTCAGCTTGCGGATGAAGTCCTCGGGGTAGGCGATGGAGGCGGTGGCCGTGTACGGGATCCGGTGTTCCACCATGATCTCCACCATGTTCTTCTTCGGCTCCGCCTTGGGCGCCTCCACCGGCGTGGTGGTGGTCCAGGCGCCGTACGGCGTGGCCGAGGAGCGCTGGATCCCCGTGTTCATGTACGCCTCGTTGTCGTAGCAGACGTAGATGATGTCGTCGTTGCGCTCCACGGCGCCGGACAGCGACTGGAACCCGATGTCGAAGGTGCCGCCGTCTCCGGCCCAGGCGAGCACCGTGGTGTCGTGCTTGCCCTGGGC
This sequence comes from Thermoanaerobaculia bacterium, assembly GCA_027067575.1. Lineage (GTDB taxonomy): Bacteria > Acidobacteriota > Thermoanaerobaculia > Thermoanaerobaculales > Sulfomarinibacteraceae > JAMOVQ01. Next base: position 11,857 of record JAMOVQ010000153.1, read on the forward strand.
GTCCAGCGCCGCGCGGACGCCGGCCGCCGAGATCGCCGCGGTCTCGAACGCCACCTGGAGCACGGGCACCTTGAGCGCCTCGTACGGGTACGGCCCGACGATGACCGCCCAGCAGCAGGCGGGGATCACCACCATGGTGTTGTCACCCAGCGCCTTGAGCGCCTGGCGCATCCCCAGCGCCGCCCCACACCCCGGGCAGGCCAGGTGGCCGGAGTGCATGACCTCGAGCTCCGGAAGGTGGAGGTTCCGTGGATCGTACGCCTTGGGATCGACTGCCATCCTCGCCTCCTCAGCTCCGCACCGACGCGGCCCGCACGGGATCCTCCGCGGGCAGCACGTCCCACCACGTGGTGGCCTCCTCGAGCCGGCCCTCCCACGCCCTCGTCAGCATGTCCTCGATGTCCTCCGGCGTGATGTCGCGGCCGCCCAGGCCGGCGATGACGCCCCGGATCTCCGGCTGTTCGGCCGCCGGGAGCTCGAACAGCGCCGACTTGATCTCCTGGTGGAAGATCCCGTGGTGGCCGAAGGAGCAGTTCCGGTCCAGCACGAGCACCTTCCGGCGGCCGCCCAGCACCGCGCGGAACGCGTCGGCCGGGAACGGGCGGAACACCCGGAGCCGGACCAGCCCCACGGGGATCCCGGCGTCGCGCATCCGGTCGACGACCACGCGCGCCGTGGAGGCCGCCGTGGCGGCGCAGACCAGCACGAGCTCGGCGCCGTCGGTGCGGTACTCCTCGAGCAGCCCGTACGGCCGGCCCGTCAGCTCGCCCCACTCGCGCCCCACCTCCTCCCAGACGCCCAGGGCGTGCTGCTGGGCCAGCTCCATCTTGCGCCGGAACTCCATGTACCGGTCGGGGAACACGAGGTTCCCCAGCGCCGCCGGGTGCTCCAGGTCGAGCTTCTGGGGCAGCTCCAGCGGCGGCAGAAACCCATCCACGAGCTCCTGCTCCGGGATCTCCACGTCCTCGTAGGTGTGGGAGAGGAAGAAGGCGTCCAGCACCACGATGGTGGGCAGCAGCACCCGCTCCGACACCTTGAACGCCTGGATCACCGAGTCCACGACCTCCTGGGAGGACTCGCAGTAGACCTGCATCCACCCCGTGTCCCGCTGGGAGAGGGAGTCGTTCTGGTCGGTCCAGATCGACCATCCCGGCGCCATGGCCCGGTTGACGTTGGCCAGCACGATGGGCAGCCGCGCACCGGCGGCCCAGTGGATCAGCTCGTGCATCAGTGCGAGCCCCTGGGCCGAGGTGGCCGTGAACGCCCGCGCGCCGGCCGACGAGGCGGCGATGCACCCCGCCATGGCCGAGTGCTCCGACTCCACCTTGATGAACCGGGCGTCCAGCTCGCCCTCCGCCACCATGCTGGCCAGCTCCTCGATGATCGAGGTCTGGGGGGTGATCGGGTACGCCGAGATGACCTGCGCCCGGGCGAGGCGCACCCCGTGGGCCACGGCCCCGTTGCCCTTGATGACCTTCCTCATCGCTCGACCTCCACCAGCGTCAGTGCGTCGCGGGGGCATTCCTCGACGCAGATCCCGCACCCCTTGCAGTGCTCCTCGTCGATGTCGAACCCGAAGCCGGACCGCTTGTGAATCGCCACGTCGGGGCAGAACCACAGGCAGTTGAGGCACTCGTTACACGTCCCGCACTCCAGGCAGCGCCGCGCCTCCTCGATCGCCCGTTCGGCGGTGAACGACCGGACGACCTCGGAGAAGTCCCGGACGCGGACCGCCGGGTCGAGCTCCTCGATCCCCGGCCGCGGTGCCTCCTTGTGGTAGGCCAGGTTGAGCTGCTCCACGTGGACCACCGTGTCGAGGCGGACCTGCCGGCCCCACAGCACCTGGACCCGGGGGGCCTCCTCGGGCAGCGCCTCGCCGCGGAGGAAGGCATCGATCACCGCCGCCGCGCGCCGTCCCGTCCCCACCGCCGCCGTCACCGTGCCCTCACCCGTGGCCACGTCGCCCGCCGTGAAGACGCCCTCAAGCGGCGTGGCGAACCGCGCGTCGTGGGCCACGCGCCAGCCGTCGCGGAGCGGCTCCGGCAGCATGTCGAGCTCCGCCGTCTCGCCGATGGCCGTCACAATGCCTGAGACCGGCACCACGTGCTCCGACCCCTCCACGGGGACCGGACGCCGCCGGCCCGACTCGTCGGGCTCGCCGAGGCGCATCTTCACGCACTCGAGCCCCGTGATCCGGCCGCCCTCGATCACCACCCGCTTCGGGGCGGTCAGGAACACCATCTCGATCCCCTCGGCCAGTGCCTCGTCCACCTCCGTGGGGATCGCCGGCATCTCCATCCGGGAGCGGCGGTAGACCACCACCGGCTCCACGCCGATCCGGCGCAGCGACCGGGCCACGTCCATCGCCGTGTTGCCGCCGCCCACCACGGCCATCCGCGGCGGCAGCTCCGGCCGCTCGCCCGCCAGGATCCGCTCGAGCAGCCTGACGCCGTTGTACACGTGCTCGTGGTCCTCGCCGGGCACACCCAGCGGCCTGGAGCCGTGGAACCCGATGGCCACGAGCACGGCGTCGAACCGTTCCCGCAGCTCATCGAGGGAGACGTCACGCCCCACGCGGGTGTCCGGGACGAACCGCACCCCGCACCGCTCCACCAGCGCGATCTCGCGGTCGAGCACCTCCCGCGGGAGCCGGTACTGCGGGATGCCGGTCCGCAGGAACCCGCCGGGTTCCGGCTTGTCGTCCAGGACCTCCACCTCGTGCCCCCTGAGCGCCAGGTTGTACGCCGCGGCGATCCCGGCGGGACCGGCGCCCACCACGGCCACCCGTTTGCCCGTGGCCGGCGCCCGCTCGGGCAGGAGCTCCTCCGCCGCGCCCTGGTCGCCGAGGAAACGCTCCATCATGTGGATGGCGATGGCGCCGCCCAGCGGCCCGCGGTTGCACTCGTCCTCGCACGGGTGGGGGCAGACCCGGCCCAGCGTCGCCGGCAGCGGGTTGCCCCGGCGGATCCAGCGTGCCGCCTCGAGCAGATCCCCCTTCGCCGTCAGGTACAGGAACCTCGAGATGTCGTTCCCGGCCGGGCACCGGTGGGAGCACGCCGGCAGCTTGTCCTCGTACACCGGCTGGACGTACTTCCACGTCCCGGTCTTGATCGCCGTGGTGGCGTGATCGGAGTACGAGGTCGCCGGAACGTCGTCCAGGGTGCGCGGGTTGATCTCGACCATGCTCACCTCCCCCCCGCGGCCGGGGCGAGCTCCCGGACCGCCTCGGCCGCCTCCATGGCGGCGGCCACGTTCTCGTCGGGCTTGATCGGAACGTGGGCCCGGATGGCGTCCGCCAGGTTCTCCAGGCCGAACAGGTGCGTGAACGACGCCACCGCCCCGGCGATCGCCGTGTTGACGATGGGCGCCGTGATCGAGCCCAGGTGGTGCTTCACCGCGATGTGCGACGCGTCCACGGTGGCGATCCGGTACTCGCCGAGGTCGGCGAACCGCTCCGGCCCGTGGGACGAGTTGATCAGGATCCAGCCGCCGTCCTTCAGCCCCTGTGTGACGTCCACGAGCTTCTGGCTGATCAGGCTCTCGTCCAGGACGACCAGCCCGTCCGGGTGGTAGATCTCGGTGCGGACGCGGACCGGCTCGTCGTCGATCCGGACGAACGCGGCCACCGGCGCGCCGCGCCGTTCGGACCCGAACGAGGGGAACGCCTGCACGTGCTTCCCTTCCCGGAACGCGGCCTCGGCGAGGATCTGGGACGCGATGACGGCACCCTGCCCACCGCGGCCATGGATGCGGACCTCGATCATGAACCCCTCCCTTCGTCGGACCACGATTTATATGTGAACTTCTTCACGTTTTCAAGACGACACTCGGCACCGAGGCCGGTGCGCTGTCGGCACGTGCCAGGCCGATCAGGGACCGGGAACGGGCCGCGATCGGCCTCACCCCGGGGAGGTGTTGGATCCGTCCGATCCACGAGCGCCGGAAACCGTGCCCGCCAGGATCTCACTCAAGTGAAAGAGAGCAGGAGAAAGAGACACTGTATTTCCCACGACAACGTCGTGGTGGTCGGCCGGTACGCCTACACCGCCGACCTGTACGGACTGACGGGGCTCGATCTCGCCGACCCCTCGGCCCCCTCGGTGGTCGGGCACCGCGGCGGTTTCGGCGGCGTTCGTACCGCGGTCTCCGGGGATCTGGCCCTCGTCTGCGACCTCTACGGGTACCGCGTCGTGGACCTCTCCGATCCGGCGGACCCCACCGTCGTGGCGTTCGAATCCAGCCCCGCGCCGGTGGACGCCGCCCTACAGGGCTCCCTGGGGTACGTGGTCGGAGGCACCGAGCTGACGATCCTCGACCTGGCCAATCCGGCGGACCCGGTGGAGCGCGGGATGCTGAACCTCGGCGGGAACGTGGCCGCGGTGACGGTCTCGGGAAACCTTGCGCTCGTCTCGGGGCTGGTCGCCGGGGTGTGTGCGTGGATGTCGGCGATCCCGACGACCCGCAGCTGCTCGGCTGCCAGCCGACGCCCGGCGCCGGTCGCGACGTCGCCCTGAAGGACAGGGTAGCCGTGGTGGCGGACGGCGACAGCGTGCTCGGCTGCACCGACATGGCCACGGTGCTCCTCGCCGCCACACCCTGAACGCACGGCCGGGCCGCCGGCATCCTGTCATCTTCCCCGGCGAGGTGGTAGGATGAATCGTGTGTCGATGAAGGAGGGGCCGATGCAGGTTCACGAGGAGCTGATCCAGGAGCTCGACACCAAGAGCTACGACGAGCTGGTCGCCCAGCATCAGGCGTTCGAACGCAAGCTGCAGGAGCTGACCGGCAAGACGTGGCTGACGCCCGAGGAGGAGCTCGAGGTCAAGCAGATCAAGAAGCTGAAGCTCCTGGTCAAGGACAGGATCGCGCGGATCGGGTCGCCCCGGTCCTCCTGACGGCGGATCCGTCGCCGCCATGATCGCTCCCGAAGGATGGCCGTTCATCCTCGTTCCCGGACTGCTGGGGACGGGGCTGGTGGTGTTCGGGTTTCCGTGGGCCGGCTGGATTCTGGTCGGTCTCGGCGCGTTCGGGCTGTACTTCTTCCGGAACCCGCCGCGCGCCTGTTCGGCGCCGCCGGAGGTCGTCTGCTCCCCGGCGGACGGGAAGGTCATCCTCGTCGGTGACGCCCCCGAGGAGCTGTGCGAGAGGGGGCTCCCCCGCCAGGTCAGCGTCTTCATGTCGGTCTTCGACGTCCATGTCAACCGCGCCCCGATCGGCGGTGAGCTGGTGGAATACCGGTACAACCCGGGCCGGAAGATCTCGGCGTTCAAGGAGAAGGCGTCGCTGGAGAACGAGCAGAACCTGTGCGTGCTCCGGGGGGAGACCGGGACGGTGGCGTTCAAGCAGATCGCGGGGATCATCGCCCGGCGGATCGTGTTCGACCTCGAGGTCGGCGACACGGTGGCCCGGGGCGACCGGATCGGGCTGATCCGGTACGGCTCGCGGGTCGATCTGTTCCTCCCCGCCGAGTCCGAGATCCTCGTGACCGTGGGCGAACGGGTCCGGGCCGGGGAGTCGCCCATGGCGCGTCTCGGCGCCGTGGAGCCTGCCCAATGAGCCGCCGCCGGGCCAGGCGTCCGGGTTCCGGACGGCAACGGCTCCGCAAGGGGATCTACATCATTCCCTCGCTCTTCACGGTGGGCAACATCTTCTGCGGCTTCTTCTCCCTCGTGGAGACGATGCGGGGCAACCTCGACCGGGCGGCCGTGGCGATCCTCGTCGCCGTGGTCGCCGACGTTCTGGACGGGCGAATCGCCCGCCTGACCGGGACCACCTCGGAGTTCGGCAAGGCGTACGACTCCCTGGCGGACGTGGTGTCGTTCGGCACCGCGCCGGCGCTCCTGGCGGTCCAGTGGGGGCTCTGGCAGAAGCCGATGCTCGGGCTCGCCGTGGCGTTCCTGTTCCTGGTTGCGGGTTCGATCCGGCTCGCGCGGTTCAACATCCAGGTCTCGGATTCCCACGACTTCACCGGCCTTCCGATTCCTGCGGGAGCCTCGGCCATCGCTCTGCTGGTGCTGGTCTCCCCCGGGCCGGTCCGCGATCCGTACTTTCTCTGGATCTTCGCGGGGTTCGTGCTCTGTCTCTCTCTCCTCATGGTGTCGAACCTCCAGTACCGCGCGTTCAAGGACATCGACCTGCGCAAGCGGTGGCCCGTGACGTCGCTCTTTCTCATCGCCTTCGTCTTCTCCATGGTCGTCTTCGCCCGTTCGAAGGTACTCGCGATCCTGCTCGCCATCTATATCCTCTCCGCGCCAACCCGCGTGGTGGCCTCCTGGATCCGCCCATCGCGGGAGATCCGGGAGGAGACCGACGAGAGCGTGAAGACCCCGGTCCCCGAGGGAGGTCCCGATGACCAGGACACTGCCGCCGATCATCCTGCTTGAGCCGCTGTCCCTCCTCGGCCGGGAGCTCCTCCAGGTCATGGAGGAGCGGGACCTCGTCCCGGACCGGGTGCGCTTCTTCCACCTTGGTGAGTCCGAGGAGCACCAGGTCGCCGAGCTCCGGGGGGCTGCGGAGCTCGTCCCGCCGTTCAGCGGCGAGGAGCTCCCATCCGGGGATGCCGTCCTGGTCATTGCGGGTACACCTTCTCCCGGACGCCGGGAGGCGCTCGAACGGGTGCTGGCCGACGACGACTCCATCGCCGTCCTCGACATGGCGGGAACGGGTCTGATCGACGGCCCGGTGCTGGCCGGACCACCCGCGACGAAGCTCTGGCCACCCCGCGTCACCGTGGCCTCGCCCGGTGCGGCGACCGTGTACGGACTGGCCGCGCCGCTTCTCGACGAGGGGCTCGAGGGTGTCTGGGCCGCCGTGGAGGTCCCTGCCTCGGCCCGTGGGCGCGAGGGTGTCGAGGCGATGGCGCGCCGGGCGACGGCACGGCTCCAGGGGATCCCGCCCGCCGGGGAGGACGGTCCCGCCGAGGCGTTCGATCTCGCACCGGCGGAGGATGGCCGGAGCGCCGCGGAGATCGCGGCGCTGCTTCCAGACGTCGCATCGTCCACGGCCGAGGTGCTCGTGGGCGTCTTCCACGGCTGGACGGTCCACGTGGGCCTTCGCTTCTCGAACCCCGTGACGGCCGGCCGGATCCTGGCCCGCTGGGACGCGGCGGGGACCATCACCCGGGACGGCGCGGCACTCCGCCTCTCGGCCGTCGTCGAGAGTGACACGATCCACACCGGTCCTCTCGCCCTCTCTGCCGACGGTCGGCAACTGGCGGTGACGGCCTGCGCCGACGGCCTCCGGGTCGGCGGCGCCACAACGGCCCTGGAAATCCTTCCCGCACTGGTCTAAGCTTTCGTGTCGCGGGCGTCACCCGCGGCCCGAACGAAAGGGAGGTCAGCCATGTCGAGTCCACTTCTCGAGCTGGAGCCCAGGCTCCTGTGGAAACATTTCGATCTGATCCGCCGGATGCCCCGGCCCTCGAAGCACGAGGAGAAAGTGGTCGAGGCGATCCTCGCCTGGGCAAAGGAGCACGGGTACGAGGTCCGCCGCGACTCGGTCGGGAACATCGTCGTCGCCGTGCCGGCCACGCCGGGTCACGAGGACGCACCGGTCGTCGTGCTCCAGGGGCACGTGGACATGGTGTGCGAGAAGAACTCCGACGTCGAGCACGACTTCATGAACGACCCGATCGACGTCGTCGTCGATGGGGACTGGGTCAAGGCGAGGGGCACGACCCTCGGCGCGGACAACGGGATCGGCGTGGCCGCAGCCATGGCCATCGCCGACGATCCGGACGCCGTCCACGGCCCGCTGGAGCTGCTGTTCACCATCGACGAGGAGACCGGTCTGACCGGCGCCATGGGGCTCGATCCCTCCATCGTCAAGGGCGAGATCATGCTCAACCTGGACACCGAGGAGGATGGCGCCGTCTACATCGGCTGCGCCGGCGGCGCGGACTCCACCGCGACGTTCTCCCTCGAGCGGCGGACCGCCGGGGCCGGCACCGAGCCGTTCCGCCTGGCCGTCACGGGGCTGCGCGGCGGCCACTCCGGCGTGGACATCCACGAGAACCGGGCCAACGCCATCAAGCTCGCCGTCCGGACGCTGCTCCGCGCCATCGAGAACGGCGTCGAGCTCGAGCTCGTCTCCCTCGAGGGCGGCTCCAAGCACAACGCCATCCCCCGCGAGGCGTTCGCCGTGTTCCGGATCCCTGGCGAGGCGCGGGAGACGCTGGAGGAGACCGTGGCGAAGGCCACCGGCGACTTCCTCCAGGAGTTCGGTTCCATCGACCCCGACCTCAAGCTGGCCGTCGAGCCGCTGACCGACGAGGCTGCGTACCAGCGCCCCGTCGTGGACACCGACCGCGACCGGCTCCTCCACGCCCTCAACGGGCTGCCCCACGGTGTCATGGCCATGTCCCGGGACGTCCCCGGCCTCGTAGAGACCTCCAACAACGTCGCCGTGATCACCACTGGCGAGGACGAGGCCGTCCTGACCACCTCCCACCGGTCCTCGGTGATGCCGTCGCTCTACGCCGTCCAGTCGCAGGTGCGCTCGGTCTGTCTGCTCGCGGGGGCCGAGGTCGAGGTCCACGACGCCTACCCGGGCTGGAAGCCAAACCCCGACTCCCCCATCGTCAAGAAGACGGTGGAGGTCTACGAGCGGCTGTTCGGGACCACCCCGGAGCTCAAGGCGATCCACGCCGGCCTCGAGTGCGGCCTGCTGATCGAGAAGAAGCCCGGCATGGACGTGGTCTCCATCGGCCCGGAGATCAAGAACGCCCACTCCCCCGACGAGATGGTCCAGATCTCCTCGGTGAAGAAGTTCTACGAGCACCTCAAGGCCGTCCTCGCCGACCTCGCCTGAGAAGCTCGCTCTTGAGAATCCACGGCGGCCCGGTCCCGGGCCGCCGTTTCTTCGGTACGGTGAAGGGCACGAGAACAGCGGTTGCACTGCTCTCAGGCCGTCTTGAGGAAGAACACCCACACTCCAGTCTCGAGCGCACGTTGTTGATAGCGTTGACCCGGGCTGGGAAAGATTCCCTCCAGAGCTCCCTGGCGCTTCCCGCGAGAGGGGAGCGCCTTCGATCTCGTCAGACTGCTCGCACTCTGACGTGGTGCCCGAAACTGTCGCAGCCCCCTTCCGGCGGGAGTGTGCCGTCCCCCGGACGGTGACGATCCCCCATGTTCAGCCCCGTGGCGCATCGGCACGACCCCTGGGGGCGCTGCGGGAATCCGGATGTCCGCCAGCTCGGGTGCCGGGAAGTCCTTGAACCACCGCCTTCGTGTTCTCTTCTGAGCGGAATGTCCAAAACCACAAGGATCAGCACCCTTGCAGGGTTCGATCGAGGCCGTGGCTCCGTCTGTCCCACAACCCCGCAGCGTCGCTCAGCGGTACCAGGGGGCGAGAGCGGTGAGGATGGCGGCGGCGAAGGCGTCGGCGCGGTCGACGAGGTCGTCGGTCAGCACGCCGAAGGTGCCGCGGCCCGAGCGGATGTCGCGGCCGCCGGCCCAGCGGTCGATGGCGTCGCCCAGCTCCTCGCCGCCGAGGACGGCCTCCGCCAGCTCCCGGGGGAGCTCGATACCCGGGCCCGAACCGACGGCGAGCCGGAACCCGTCCCAGGCCGCCGCCCAGTTGCGGAGCAAGACCACGGGCGGGTCGCCGTCCACCCGGACCACCCCCCCCTCGAGCCCCAGCGCGAGGTCCGCGCCCGCGGCCTCCAGGGCGGCGCGGGCCCGGTTGCGCGCCCCGGCGACCCCCTCGGCCTCGTCGAGGGGCATGTCGGAGACGCCGCTCGGGACGGCCACGGGGACGACCTCGACGGCCTCTCCGGGCCAGCCCCGAGGCTCCAGCGCGGCGAGCGCCCGCCGGACCGCCTCCAGCTTGGCCCGGCGCAGCGTCCCGACGGCGATCCGCATCAGACGCCGACCTTGAGGCAGAGCGGCTCCAGGCCGCACCCGGCGCACCGCGGCTTGCGGGCCGTGCAGACGTACCGTCCGTGGAGCACCATGCGCATGGAGAACGCCGGCCACTCCTCCCGCGGCACCGCGGCCTCGAGGTCGGCCTCGATCCGCTTCGGGTCGTCGGACTCCGTCAGGACCAGCCGCCGGGCGAGCCGGCGGACGTGGGTGTCCACGGCGATCCCCGCGGCGATCCCGAACGCCTCGCCGAGCACGACGTTGGCCGTCTTGCGGCCCACGCCGGGCAGCTTCACCATGGCGTCGACGTCCCGAGGCACCTCGCCGCCGTGCTCCTCGAGGATCGCCATGGCCAGCCCCTTGAGCGCCTTCGCCTTGTTGCGGAAGAACCCCGTGGGGCGGACGACGGCCTCGATCTCCCCGATCGGCGCCGCGGCCAGCTCGGCCGGTCCGGGCCAGCGCCGGAACAGCTCGGGCGTCACCTGGTTGACCCGGGCGTCGGTGCACTGGGCCGACAGGATCGTCGCCACCAGCAGCTCCCACGGCGACCGGAAATCCAGCTCGCACCGGGGCTCGGGGTAGAGATCGGCCAGGGCTCGTGCCACGGCCCGGGTCCGTTCGATGCGGTCCATCGGCCCTCCTCAGTACTCGAAGGCGCTGCCGCCGATGAACTCCCGGAGGATCGAGGTCTGGGGCACCTCGTCCGGGAACACCGGCACGAACAGCGACAGGAACTTGAGCAGCCGGTACGCCTCGGTGTAGGCGCGGCTCTGGCGGGGAACCTGGAGCAGGAACCGCTCGGCGTACGTCTTGAGCACGGCCTGCTCGTAGACGAGGGCCGAGTTGAACATGACGTCCGCCTGCTCCTGGAACGGGAAGATCCACCGCCCCTCGCCCCGGCGGACGCGCTCCCACAGCTCGAGAGTCCGCTCGGCGGTGAAGCCGCGGAACAGCCGGTCCCGGACGATCCGCCGGATCAGCCGCGCGTCGGCTGTGAAGATCCGGTTGTGGTCGTCGATGGCCAGCTGGGTCAGGGCGGAGATGAAGATCCGGAACTTGCGGCTGTCGTCCACCGACTCGGTCAGGCGCGGGTTGAGGCCGTGGATCCCCTCGATCAGCAGGACCTGGTTGTCCTCGAGGCGCATCGGGATCCACTGCTCCTCGGGCCGCCGGGTCCCCGAGACGAAGTCGTAGCGCGGCGTCCGGATCTCCTCCCCGGCCAGCAGGCGCGCCAGCTGGTCGTGGAACAGCGGAAGGTCGAGCGCCTCGATCGATTCGAAGTCCGGGTGGCCGTCCTCGTCCAGCGGCGTCCTCTCCCGGTCGATGTAGTAGTTGTCCAGCGACAGCCCGACGGGCTCGATCCCGTTGACCTTGAGCTGGATCCCGAGCCGCTTGATGAACGTCGTCTTGCCCGACGAGGACGGCCCCGCCACGAGGATCACGCGGACCTCGTCCCGCCGCGCCGCGATGGCGTCGGCCAGCTGGGCCAGCTTCTTCTCGTGGAGCCCCTCGGCGACCCGGATAATCTCGCCGACCTCGCCCGCGAGACCGATCCGGTTGAGCTCGCCGACGTGGCGGACGCCGAGCAGCTCCTGCCAGTGGAGCGTCTCGATGTACGTCTCGTACAGCTTCTTTCGCGGCGCCAGGGCGGGCAGCCGGTCCCGGTTGGCCCGCCGTGGGAACCGGAGCAGGAGCCCGTCCCCGTACGGGACGACGCCGAACGTCTTCAGGCACCCGGTCCGGGGCGCGTACGGCCCGTGGGCGATGTCGACGAAGGAGCCGCACGTGACGGTGTGCACCGTGGAGGAGCGCCGGGTCTCGAGAAGGGAGAGCTTGTCCTCGCAGCCCCGCTTCCGGAAGAAGTCCTCCACCTCCTCGATAGTCACCGTCCTCCGGACGAACCGCCGGTCCTCGTCACGGATCGCCCGCATCGCCGCCTCGAGGGCCGGCGCCATCTCCTCGTACGGAGGATGCTCCCCCCGGACCTGGAAGTGGTAGCTGTTGCCCAGCGACTGCCCGATGACGAGCCGGACCTTCGGGTAGAGGTCCAGGCACGCCTCGTACAGCATCAGGCTGACCGACCGCTTGTAGACGTGCTCGGCCTGCCGGGTCCCGTAGTGGACCGGCTCCACCTCGACCTTCCCTCGCAGGGGGAAGTCCAGCATCACCTGGCGCCGGTTGACCAGCGCCGCCAGCACCGTCTCCGGGATCTCCCCGTCCGCCAGGAGGAGGAACTCCTCCACCGTAGTTCCAACCGGGACGACGTGGACCGCCCCCCGGTACTCCACCTCGACAGTGTGGTCGTTCATCCTCACCTCACGCCCGGACCAGGTCCGGGATCAGCGCGTCCAGTTCCAGGGAGGCCCAGGACGCCCGGGCCAGGTCGTGGCCCGTCTCCCGCCACCCCGCATGGATGACGCGGACCCCGCGGCGGCGAAGCAGCTCCACGGCCGGGATCAGCTCCGTGTCCGACGTGACGAGCACCGGCAGGTCGCACCGGTTCTCCAGCGCCAGGGAGAGCAGGTCGCAGACCATCGCGGTGGTCAGCCCCTTGGAGGTCCCCACGGTGAACGGCTCGCCGCACTCAGGGCAGCTCTCGAGCTCCAGGCCGCACCGGGTGCACCGGAGGCCCTTTTGCCGCCGGACCATCCGCGCGATCCGCACCTCGAACCCCGGCTGCCGGTCGAGGAACGTCTCGAGCCAGTTGAGCAGGTTCTCGTTGCCGGGGTCCACCGAGGCGTAGATCTGGATCCCGTGATACAGCGCGTCCTCGAGGTCCGGCAACTTCCGGACGGCCCTCATCAGTGCGTCCGGGAGCGCAAGCCAGTCGCACCGCGCCTCGCCCGCACGCTCGTTCCAGTTGAGCTGGAAGTTCCAGTAGTCGACGAAGATTCTGACGATCCCTTCCATATCGATCCTCCCATGCGCCGCACGCGGCACTCAACGATACCCCCGGCATCCCCCGGAGGCAAGACCGGGCGCGTACCGGCAAGCCCCCCGCACCGCGCCCCATCCCTCGCCCGCCCAGGGACGAGCGAAGCGATGTTCCGGCTGGCGCTCCAGAGAACCAGGCCCGTCACGATCGGGAGTGTCCCCAACCCAACCGACTCATCAGCCGAACCAAGACCACTCCACCTGGTGCCCCATCCATCCACCCGCCCAGGGACGAGCGAAGCAACGTCCCGGCTGGCGCCTCAGAGAACCAGGCCCTCCACGATCGGGAATGTCCCCAACCCAACCGACCCGCCGGCCGAAACGAAACACTCCCGCCTGGTGCCCCACTCACCCGCCCTCCCAGGGACGAGCGGAGCGATGTTCCGGCTGGCGCTCCGAAGAACCCTGGCCTTCACGATCGGAACCATCCCCAACCCAACCGACCCGTTGACCGAAACGAGACCGCCCCACCTGGTACCCCACTCCCCCATCCACCCAGGGACGAGCGGAGCGATGTTCCGGTTGGCGCTCCAGAGAACCAAGACCATCACGATTGGGACTGCCCCCACAACGGAGCCCTCGGCCATCCAGCGATCGAGCGCCCCACGAGGAACGGGCCGGCGTGGGGGCGGGGGCGGTCCGGGGACGGAGGCGAGGGCAAGCCCCGGGACGGCCGTCGGGACGCCGAACGCAGGCGGCTTGGCCCGGCGGGGCGGGCGGGTCGGGGGAAGGGTAAGTCGCCGAGTACGGCGTATCCGGCGAGCCGTCCCGGGGTGCAGCCCGAGCCGGAGGAGCCGGGGCGCACACGCCCCCACGGCCCCGGGGAGCGCAGCGACCCGGGG
>JAMOVQ010000154.1 GCA_027067575.1 Thermoanaerobaculia bacterium
TGCGCTGCGCGCGGGCTGAGCGTCCCGCTCCGCTGTCGGGGTGGAAGCGAGCTTCCCCCGCGCCGTCCGGCCGTGCCGCTGGCACCGCCTGCGGCGCCGCTGCCGGCCGCCTGGACTTCGTTGGAGGGTGTTCGAGTCATTGTCTTTGTATGAACGGGACCGCGATTCTCGTCCTCCGGCACCACCGCGGCTTCGGGGGCGGCGTCGTCGCGACCGGGAGGTCAGCTCCTGCCCCCTCGCCGCGGCGGTACCGGAGGACGAGCCTGCGCGCCCCCTCATCGCTTCGTTGGGGCGCGGTCGCAGGCCCGGCGCCGCTCGTGCGCCATCCCCGGGTCGCCCCCGCAGGGCGTGCCCTCCCCTCCGCCGCCGGACGAACAGGCCCCCATGCCGGCCCGTCCATGGTGGGGGACGCCGCCTCTCGATGGCGCAGGGTTCCGTCCTAGGGATGCCGCGGGGTCTCAGGATGTTGACATCGCGGAAGTTCTGTGTTTCATTTGTTGAAAGGACGGTTGTGCGTTCGATTTCGAGACGAAAGAAGGTGCGAAACGGCACGTAAGCGTTTCCTTCCTTCCTTTCCTGCCTCGTCCTCGTTCTTTTCGGGGTCGGCGGGGTGCGCTTCGCCCGTGCAGATGACCCACCGAGGAGCTGGCGAGATCCAGCGGTCGGGGGTGCGGTGCTTCGCACCGGTGGTCCGGACACGGTCAATCTGTACAACGGGAATCTCGGACTGACCATGCCTCTCGGGCCCCAGCTGCATCCGGGGGCCGACGTGAGGTGGCAGCTCCGTCTTCATTACGACAGCCACTCCTGGGTGATGAAGGTCCGGGAGAACTGTAGCGACACAGTTGGTTACCTGCGTGGGACACCCTGGCCGGGCCTGGGGTGGAGTCTCCAGCCGCCGCACCTGGCGATCGAGGCGCACGAGGACTCGCCGGATTACGGCAGGCCACGCGCAATCATCCTGGAGGACGGCTCAGAGGTCAGGCTTCGACCAAGTATGACGGAGTGGCAGCCGGAAGGCACCGACGCTGCCGATTGGTACTCCGCAGACGGGAGCGGATGGAGGGTGCACCGCGTGGGCGCAGGCGACACGGCCACCTACGAGGGGTATCACGCTGGCCTCGTCTGGGTCTTCGACCGAAAGGTCGTCAATCCGGCCCTCGGGGTGGACAGGGACTTCGCGATGGATCGGCAGGGGTATTACCCCACCAGTCTTCGATCGGCGCGCTGGGGTGACGACGGTGATCCCGGACCCCGCCTTGAGTTCTCGTATGGATCAGGGTCGACGGCGACGCAGGTCAGGACGATCACGGAGGTTCCGAGCCAGCCAGGGGCTCCATATAGGATGGTGACCATCTCGACCAGTGACCAGACCGTGAGTTTCGAGGTCCATGAGGGTGCCAAGACGACCAAGATCCTTACCTATCAGTTGACGGTCGCCCATGGGAGTGTCGCCCTGACCACATCGTGCGAAACCTCCGGCTTTTCCTTGCTTCAGCAGGTCTCATTGCTGACCGGCGGGGGGAACCCGGATCTCGAGAACGATCTCGTGTGGAGCTTTTCTTACAGTCCTGCCTGGTGGGATCCGGACAACGTCGAGAGTAGTTTCCTGTTGACAGACGTTGTCCTGCCCACCGGGGCGCACATCCACTACGATTACGGGGAGTACGAGTTCGCCCTCCCGGCGATGACCGTGCCGTCGACCGGGAGTCCGGGCTGTCTCGAGGAGAAGGTCCCTTCGAGGTACGACCCGTCGGGTCCATGCCAGGAGTGGCCCCAGTTCAGGACGACCCTCGGTGTGACCGGCCGGAAGGTGTTCTCACGGGACGGGGCGACCCTCATGGAATGGCAGGAGATCCTGGATACGGCAGGTCATCTGCGCGTTTCGGCGTTTCACCCCGGCCAGTCACCGGGTTTCCTGGACCTGGGTGGAACACCGGCAGAGGTGGAGGCGGGCTCCGCCGGAGCTCCCGTGTACCCGTTCGTGACAGGTCGCGTGGTGCGCCGTCACCTGGTGGCGGGCGAAGATGCTCAGGCCCCCGATCCGCCTCCGGCTGGATCGAATGTGGGTTTTCCGGGGACCCACCGGTATGACGACATCCTCTACCTTCTGCTGGAGGGTCACGTCGTGGTGGACAAGGACGGCGACCTGGACATCAGTGGCGGCGACGACCGCGGCGAGCTGCCCCTGGCCGGGTACCCGCTCCGCATCGTTCGTTTCCGAGGCCCTGCGCCTGACGACTGGGTTGCGGGGGCGCATGTCGAGGGGGCTGCGGGCGGTGATCCTCGGGCCGTGACGGTCTTCTCCTACACGGTGGAACCGCCAAGTTCATCCCTCGAGGACGATACGGCGACGGCCCATGGTGTTCTGTCCGGCTATCGCGGCGAGAAGCCGGCCCATGTCAGGGTGCGGGCCAGGGCCGTGGTGCACCGGGGGGAAGGCGAGGTCGGCAGCGGAACCGGGTGGCCGTACTCCACGGTACGGTTTTCGTACGAGACCGATCCGGGTGAGAGCGGGGACGTCGCCTATCCGTGGAACGTCACGAGAACCGTGCGGGACGCGTGGTTCCGGCGCTGGCCCGCCGGCGGTACGGTGCCCTCCGAGTGGTCCCAGCCGGGACCGGAAGTGACCACGACCGTCACCACCTTCGCGAAAGCCCCCGCCCTTGAGGACAGGTGGCTCACGGCGTCTCCGGCCACCGTGAGGCTGTACGACGCCGACGGTGTGCTCGTGCGCGAGACCGACTACGCCTACGGCAATATCCGGGGTGAGCTGACGGCCAGGACCCGGGTCAACGTGAACGCGCCGGCGAACGACGAGGTCGTGCAGGTCGAGGAGGCCTTTGAATATCAAGGGGCTTCAGGCGCGGATGGTTACGGTCAGGTATTGCGGAAGACCCTCACTCTGGTCACCTCGGATTCGAGGGAGGAAGATCGGGACATCCGCTGGGTCTATCAGAACCAGGAGCCCAGCGAGGAATGGATCGTGTGTCCCGGAAGGCACGTCCTGCGGTCGGGAACCTCTCAGATCGACATGTGTCCCGGATGGGGCACGCACGACGTCAACGGTGATCAGGTCGTCTCCGAGCTGGCGTGGCGCCGGGTGATCGATCCGGGGCTGCGCCTGCCGGTTGCGGAGATGGATGCCAACGGATACGGTGTCCACAGGACGCTCGATCCGCTGGGACGGGTTCTCGAGGAACAGCCGTGGCATGACGATGCTGAGGACGATCTCGAGCCGACGATCGTCACACGTCCCGATCCGAACACCATCGAGATCTCCAGGGGAAGTACGGTGGTGGAACACCGGGAGCTCGACGCGCTCGGACGAACCGTCCATGTGGCGAGACGGCTGCCCGCTACGACGTCCACGGCCTACGTGGAGGGGGATTTCACCCACCGCACGGCGGCCTACGACGGGACGGGGGCGGTCGTGGCACTGAGTGAGTGGGAAGCCGTACCGAACTGGAACTTCAGCGGACAGGTGACCCTCGTGAAGAGCCGGGATCCGCTGGGCATGGTGGAGGAAGTGGATCATGCCGATGGATCTGCGACCCTGCGGACCGTGTTGTCCGCCTTTGCGGGGTTCGGGTCCGGAGACGGCGCCTGCCGCCTGCTTTCGGAAGTCGTCCGGCCAGCTGGTGGAGGGGAGAGCACGAACCAGGTCCGACGGCTGACGTTCGTGGACGCACTGGGCCAGACCAGACGGATCCTGGAGGATACGACACCGACCGTTTCTCTGACCGTGAACGGCGATCACGATCCCTGGCAGCAGGCGGCGGCGGATCTCGTCGAGGATGGTTTCGTCGTCAGGGACCGGGACTACGACGGAGCAGGTGAGCTGACCGATGAGTCAGTGACGGGATATGGGGGAATCTCGTTCCGAGATCCGATTCTTACCCAGCATCGGGGAATGACGTACAACGGTCTGGGCTGGCTCCTGACAGAGACGCGGCCGGAGTTGCCGGGAATCGCGGTAAAGCACGAGAGGTTCCTCGCCAGCGGATGGCCCATCCGGCTGCTGTACGAGGAACCAAAGGGAAGAATCACGAACTCGTACGCGGTGGACACCTATCCCGACGCGGCGGGGAGGCCGCTCGTCGCCTGGATCGACTGGAACACGGGAAACGGCTGGAACTGGTACGAGCTCTGGGAAAACCAGTACGGCACGAGCGCTCCGGAGATCGGCCGGGTGGTCTCTGCCACGCGGATCAATCACTTCGATCTGAGTGCGAACGGCAACCTGCAACAGCTCGGTGACGTGACGGTGACCCGGGATTACACTCACGGCGGACCGGGGAACACGCTGACGTCGTGGACGGAGTCGCTCAATCTGGAAGGCTGGCCCAGCGCGAACGGGGAGCTCACAGGTTCCCTGGCCTACGACAGGTACGGGCACGTGGAGCGGGAGGATTACCCGGTGATGCCGGTGACACCCGACGGCATCACGTTGGATATCTTCCCGAGCTGGGATGCGGCCGGTCTGGTAGGGATCGGCTGGATGCCTCACGGTGTCAAGTGCGGGAAGTGCGTTCCGACTCCAGCGATGAGCGGACTCACGTACTCCTCCAACGGTTCGCTCTTCGGTTATCGGCTTACCCTGGGTGATTTCGTGGACCAGAGCCTTGAGCAGACGGTGGACCAAGACGGCGCATTGCAGCGCCCACAGCGGCTGCAGGCCTGGGTTCAGGCGGAGAACGGTGCAAGGCAGGTTGTGTACGATACGGGACAGATGAGCTACGACGTGGTGGGGAATCTCGCGGGCGTGGCGGGAAGCGCGGTGACTCCGGCTGCCAGTTACTCGTACGACGCGCTCGGACGGTTGATCCAGGCCCAGGTCGGGAGCGAAGGGAGGGCCTACCGTTACGACCAGTTCGGCAATCTCACGGCGTCTGGCGGGGCCAGCATCGCGGTGGATCATGAGACGAACCGCCTGGGCGGGGCGGACTACTCTCCCTGGGGCACCCTTGAACGGCGGCTGGAGGGCAGTGGATGGTGGCGCCACACACAGCATGACCTCACCGGAGCACTCACGGGAGTGTGGGGCTCGGAGAGTGAGAAGAGCCCGCCGCCACCCGATACCTGTGCCTTCGTCACCGGACCCGACGGCGATCGTACGGCGGTGATCCGGCTGGATACCGCCAGGGGCGGTATCCAGGATATCCGCTGGGAGGTTCGGGACCTTGACGGAAACCTCCTCGTGGAGTACCTGTGGACAGCGGCCGCCGGCTGGCAGGTGGCCTCCCAGTGGGTGTACCTGGGGCGCGTGCCGGTGTTGCGGCTGGAGAAAGGGGTGGCCCACGCGCTCGTCCGCGACCACCTCGGCTCGGTCCGGGCGGACGTCTGGATCGACGAGGACGGCCAGCCGGTGATCCAGCGCGCCGATTACTGGCCGTACGGCGAGGTCATCGCCCCCACCCTTGCCCCCTCCGAGGGTCACCGGTACACCGCCCAGTGGCGGGAGTACCGGGGGACGGTCTCCGGGGCCAGCGTCCTGGACGGCCTGGACTTCATGCACGCCCGCGAGTACGACTGGCGCCGCGGCCGGTTCCTGGAGCCCGACCCCATCGGCTCCTCCTGGAACGCCTACGCCTACGCGCTGGGGTCACGGTGACGGCGGAGGATCGTGGATGGTCGCTGGAAGCTGCATACAAGAAGCTCGTTGGTATGCTGGACAACGACTTGGGGTCGCTCAGGGCGGTAGCATTATGTCCAATGCCGATCTTGTTGTTGCCAAGGTAATCTCTTTGTTGGAGTTGTTCGCGATCGGGCTGATTATCGGAATGTGTGCTGGGATGATCCTCCTGTTCGCGAGAGTGCGCAAGCAGCGTGTGGACTCGCTACGACTCCGTGAGAAAGGACAGCCCTCCAACGTATTGCGTGAGTTCATTGATTTCTGGCGCGAGGCTTCCAGGCCCGAGTTTGGGCAAGCGTTGGAGTCCGTCCATGGGAGCGATCTGCTGAGAATCTGGCGGCTCACAGGACTTGTTGGTGATTTGCTGGTCCTGACAATGTTGCTCTTGGTGATTCTGGGTGGGATCTCGCAATTGGAGAGTGGGGCGGTGGCTGGGATCGTCATCTCCCTGACGAAGGTGCTTGTCGTACTCTCCGCACTCTTTCATACGTGTCTGATCAAACAGGTGGGCAGCATGGGAAGGAGAGGCGAAGTCGAAGGCTCGACGGCCGCGGGATATAGAGTTCTTCGCCGGTTCTGGAGTTGGCTCGTGAGCTTTTTCGAGCCCTTGCGTCTGGCCTTCAGCCAACCGAGGGAGGCGCCAGTCTCGTCGTCCGTGCGTTGGCTCGCCCGGATCACGGTCGTCGTCGACCTCCTTCTCGTGGGCGCCGTTCTCATCTCGTTGTTGGTGTAGTCAATGCTCGCCACCGGTTGTCCCTTGACAGCACACAGCGTCTATCCGGAAAATCGTGCTGAAGGGAGGACCAGAAGAGGTGATGATGGTTGACGAGGTGAACCCAAGTTCGACAGTTACGAGCGTAAGCGCCTGATAACATTGACCCAGGTTCGGAAAAGTTCCCTCTACAACTCTCTGGGGAGCTTCCCGCGGGTCGGGGGCGGGACGTCGATGGCCTCGAAGAGGCTCCGCTGCTCGGCGGAGATCGCGGTGACGCCGGACAGGAGCGTCCCGGTGGCGAGCCTCACCTGGTGGTGTTGGACCATCTTCAGCTTCTCCAGGAGGTACTCCGGGAGATAATCCCCCTTGTCCCGCCCCAGGCCCAACGACACCCCCCTGGGACCCATGCGGGAATCTGGGTGTCCCTCAACTGCGGGATCCTGGGTGTCCCTTGACAGCTGTGAACTTCCGGTGCGGGTTCTCCGTAGAAGAAGGGAACGCCCGCCGCGCGGAAGGGGCGTACAGGAGGTCCGGCGCATGGGACGATCGTCTGGAAGGCGGCTGCTGCTGGCCGGCGTGTTGTTGGGGACCATGACCATTGCGGCCGCGTGTTCCCGGGACGGGGACGGGCCGGCGAAGGGAACGGCGGAAGGCCGCGGGAAAGACCCGGCGGTGGAGACGCCGGCGGCCCGGGATGAGGCCGTCCCCGTCGAGGTCGTCACGCTCTCCCGGGGTCCGATCGAGGCCGTGATCCGGCTGTCCGCGAACCTGGAGGCCGAGCGGGACGTCACGGTGTACGCCCAGGCGCCCCGCCTGGTCACGCGCCTGCTCGTGGAGGAGGGCGACCGGGTGCGGAAGGGGCAGCTCCTGGTCAAGCTCCAGGACGACGAGCAGCGGCTCGCCCTGGAGAAGGCCCGGATCGAACGCGACCAGGCCCGCCGGGAGCTCGACCGCCAGGAGAGCCTGTTCCAGCAGGGCCTCGCCTCGGAGCAGACGTACAACGAGGCGAAGCGGGCGTTCGACCAGGCCCGTCTGGCGGTGGAAGAGGCCGAACGCAACCTGGCCTACACGGAGGTCCGCGCCCCCATCGCCGGGATCGTCACCGAGCGCAAGGTCAGCCTCGGCGACTCGGTGACGGTCAACCAGCCGCTGTTCCGGATCGTCGACTTCGACTCCATCGTGGCCCGCGTGTACGTCCCCGAGAAGGATCTCCGCCGGCTCGCGCCCGGCCAGCCGGCCCGCGTCCTGGCGGCCGCGCTGGGAACGGAGCCGATCTCGGGCAGGATCCTGCGGATCGCACCGGTGGTGGACCCGAAGACCGGGACGGTCAAGGTCACCGTCGCCGTGCCGAACCGGCCCGGCCTGCGCCCGGGGCTGTTCGTCGACGTGGAGCTCGTGACGGACGTCCACCCCGAGGCGCTGCTGATCCCCAAGAAGGCGCTGGTCTACGACACCGACCAGGTGTTCGCCTTCCGCGTGGACGAGGACCACCTGGCCCACCGGGTCCGTGTGGCGGTCGTCCTGGAGGACGCGGAGAACGTGGAACCCGCAGACGGCTTCTCCGAGGGCGACCGCGTGGTGGTCGCGGGGCAGAGCGGCCTGAAGGACGGCACGCGGGTCCGCCTGCCCGGGGAGAAGGGCCCGGAGCCGAAGGCCTCGGGGCCCGCCCGGCGCCACCGCCGCCGGCCGTTCGGGGGACACCGGTGACGCCTGCCGGGGAGCGGTCCAGCTTCGTCACGTCCCGCCCGGTGGCGGTGCTGATGGTCGTCATCGCCGCCCTCGTCTTCGGGATCTTCTCCTACGGGCGCCTTCCCGTCACGCTGATGCCCGAGCTGACCTACCCCACCCTGACCGTCCGCACCGAGTACCCCGGCGCCGCGCCGGAGGAGGTCGAGAACGACGTCAGCCGGCCCATCGAGGAGGCGCTGGGCGTCATCGGCGGGCTCCGCAGGATCTCCTCCATCAGCCGCGCCGGGCTCTCCGACGTGGTGCTCGAGTTCTCGTGGGACACCCCCATGGGCCGGGCGATCCAGGACGTCCTGGAGAAGCTCGACCTCGTGTTCCTCCCGAAGGACGCCGAGCGCCCCCTGCTGCTTCGGTTCGACCCGTCCCTCGACCCGGTGATGGAGCTGACGCTGACGGGCGAGGACGAGCGGTTCCAGGGCCAGGACGGCCTGCGCCGCCTCCGCAGGCTCGCCGAGCTCCGGGTCAAGCGGGCGCTCGAGCCGGTCAAGGGCGTGGCGGCGGTCCGGGTCCGCGGGGGGCTCGAGGAGCGGATCGAGGTCGACCTCCGTGCGGCGGCGCTGGAGCGGACCGGCCTGTCGATCCAGCAGGTGATCGACCGCCTCCGCCAGGAGAACGTCAACGTGGCCGGCGGCACGCTGACCGAGGGGCAGACGGAGTACATGGTCCGGACGCTCAACGAGTACCGCTCCCTGGACGAGATCGCGGACACGGTGGTGGCGAACCGCGGCGGGCGCGAGGTCCGGGTGCGGGACCTCGGAACCGTCCGATGGGGCCACGAGGACCCCACCATGATCACGCGCTCCGGCGGGAAGGTCTGCGTCGTGCTCGACCTGTACAAGGAGGCCGACGCCAACATCGTCGCCCTGGCCCGGCGGGTCCGCTCCCGGCTCGGGGAGCTCGATCCCGCCCGGATCCGTGCGGCGGCCGACGCGGCGCGGAAGCCGGCCTCCCACGGCGGGAAGAGGGACGGGGAGGGGCTGGCCACGACGCTCCACCGCGACGACGGCGCCCTGCTCCAGGTGACGGCCGACCGGTCGCTGTTCATCGCCAGCGCCGTCTCCGAGGTCCGCAACACGGCGCTCTACGGCGGCCTCCTCGCCATCGCCGTCCTGTTCCTCTTCCTCGGGGAGCTCCGTTCCACGGCGATCGTCGCGCTGTCCATCCCGATCTCGCTGATCGTCACCTTCGCCCCGCTCAACGTGCTCGGCGTCAGCCTGAACATCATGTCGCTCGGCGGGCTCGCCCTGGGCGTCGGGATGCTGGTGGACTCCTCCATCGTCGTGCTCGAGTCCATCGCCCGCTGCCGCGAGGAGGGGGACGGCGTCCTCGCCGCCGCGGTGCGGGGCACGGCCGAGGTCCGGATGGCGGTTGTCGCTTCCACCCTGACCTCGGTGGCCGTGTTCTTCCCCATGGTGTTCGTCGAGGGCGTGGCGGGCCAGGCGTTCGGCGACCTCGGCCTCGCCGTGGTCATCTCCCTGCTGGCCTCCCTGCTCGTGGCGGTGGCGTTCATCCCCATGCTGGCCAGCCGGACCGGGCTCGACCTCGACGGCGTCCGTGCGGCGCCCGCCTGGACGCGCTGGGCCGCGCTGGAGGCGTTCTCGACCGATTTCCGCCGGTGGCCCCCCGCCCTTCGCTGGCCCGGGCTGCTCTACCTCGTCCCGCGGCTCGCCATCGGCCTCGTTCTCGAGGCGGCCGGCAAAGCCGCCCTCCTGCTGCTCCTGGGGCTGCTCGCCGTGTGGCGCCGTGCCGCCGGACCGGTGCTCGGCGCCGTCTTCGGCTCGCTGGCGCGCCCGCTGCTCGGCGGCAGCCGGAGCCTGCTCGACCGGCTCCAGGCCGGCTACCCCCGCCTCCTCGGAGCGGCGCTCCGCAGGCCGCTGGCCGTGACGGCCCTCGCGCTGGCCGCCCTGGCGGCCACGGGCCTCCTCGCCCGTTCCCTCGACAGCGAGCTCCTGCCCGAGGTCCACCAGGGGGAGTTCACCGTCCGGGTGGAGCTGCCCGTCGGCACGCCCCTGGAGCGGACCGACGCGCTGCTGACGCCGGTGGAGCGGGCGATCCTGGCGGACCCCGGCCACGTCCGTTCGCTGCTCCTGACGGTGGGGTACGACCCGGCCAACGTGCAGGGCTCCGAGGAGGGCGAGAACACCGCCCGTTTCCGGATCATCCTCGACCGGGCCGACCCCGCGACCGAGCGAGACGAGGCGGAGCGCATCCGGGCCCTGCTTGCGGAGGTTCCCGGAGCCGAGGCGCGGGTGACGCGCCCCGTTCTCTTCTCGTTCCGCACGCCGATCGAGGTGGAGATCCACGGCGAGGACCTGACGGCCCTCAGGAGGGCGGCGGAGCACGTCCGGGAGGTCATGGCGGCGATGCCCGAGCTCGCCGACGTGGAGACCACCCAGCGGCGCGGGGCACCCGAGATCCAGGTGCGGTACGACCGGGAGCGGCTCGCCCGTGCGGGCCTGGACATCCAGCGTGTCGCCTCCCTCGTCCGCGCCGCCGTCAAGGGCGAGGAGGCGACCCGGTTCAACCTCGTGGACCGGCGCGTTCCCATCGTCGTCCGGTTCGACGAGGCGGACCGCCGGACGGTGGAGGACGTCCGCCGCATCGTGGTCGATCCCGGCGCGGACCGGCCGCTGCCGCTGTCGGCCGTCGCCACCGTGGAGGCGGCCGAGGGCCCCGCGGAGATCCGGCGGATCGACGGCAGGCGGGTCGCCCTCGTCCGGGCCAACGTCGGGGAGGGTTCGCTGGGGAACGCCGTGGCCGCCCTCCGCACACGCCTGGACGCGGCGATCCCGCCGGGGAGCGGCCTGACGGCGTTCGTCTCGGGCCAGAGCGAGGAGTGGGAGAAGAGCCGCGGGAGCCTCCTGCTGGCTCTGGCGCTGGCCGTCTTCCTCGTCTACGCCATCATGGCGGCCCAGTTCGAGTCCCTCGTCCAGCCGTTCGTCATCATGCTCTCGGTGCCGCTGGCGTTCTTCGGGTCGCTGCTGACCCTGGCCGTCCTCGGCATCCCGCTGTCCATCGTCGTGTTCCTCGGGATGATCATGCTCGCCGGCATCGTGGTCAACAACGCCATCGTGCTCGTGGACTACGCCAACACCCTGCGCCGGCGCGGCCTCCCGCGGCACGAGGCGATCCTCCTGGCCGGGCGGGTCCGGCTGCGGCCGATCCTGATGACCACGGCCACCACCGTGCTCGGGCTGGCCCCCATGGCCGCGGGGTTCGGGGACGGGGCGGAGCTGCGGTCCCCCATGGCGGTCACGGTGATCGCCGGCCTGACCGTCTCGACCCTCCTGACCCTCGTGGTGATCCCGGTCCTGTACGAGCTCGCGGAGCGGGGGCTCGACCGGCTCCGGCGGCACGGGACGGCGGGGGCCTCCGTCCCGGGCCGCGAGGGGACGCCGTGAGCCGCCACCCCCTCCCGGAGCGCCTGCCCCGTTTCTCACTCTCCCGGAGGGTGACGGTGCTCGTGGGCGTGCTCTCCGTGGTGGTGCTCGGCGTCGTGGCCGGGCTCGACATCCCCGTCGAGCTGGTCCCCTCGGGGTTCTCGAACCCGTTCCTCGCCGTCAGGGTCCCGTGGCGCGACGCCCCCGCCCGGGAGGTGCTCGACAAGATCGTCATCCCGCTCGAGGACGAGCTGGCCACCGTCCGGGGGCTGGACCGGATGAACTCCGTGGCCGCCACCGGATACGGAAGGGTCTTCCTGGACTTCAAGCCCGGCACGGACATGGACGTGGCGTACCGGGAGGTGCGGGACCGGGTGGAACGGGCGCGCCTCGCCATGCCCGACGACGCCGACCGCGTGTACATCCGCAAGGAGGACCAGTCCGGGATCCCCGTGGTCGTCCTGGGTCTGGCGCTCGACCCCGACCTCCCCGACCCGTACGACGTGGTCCGCAACGTCATCCAGGTACGGCTCGAACGGCTCGACGGGGTGGCCTCGGTGGACACCCAGGGGATGCCGGAGAAGGAGATCCGGATCGAGCTCGACCGCCGGAAGGTCGAGGCGGCGGGGCTCGACGTCTACCGGATCACCCGCGACCTGGCGCGGGACAACTTCACCCTCTCCTCGGGTACGGTGTACGAGGGCGGTTCGAAGCTGCTGCTGCGCTCCGTCGCGCGGTACCGGACCGTCGCCGACCTCGAGAACCGGCTGATCGCCTCCAACGTCCGCCTGGGCGACGTGGCCACGATCGTCTACCGGGAGCCCGACCGCAAGTGGTCCGTCCGCGTGGACGGACGCCCCGCCGTGGCGGTGATGGTGATGAAGGAGGGCGGCGCCAACGCCCTGGAGGTCTCCCGCCGGGTCGCCGCCGAGGTCGGGCGGATGCAGCACGACTGCCGGCTCGGCGGCGTCCGGATGGTGACGATCTTCGACCAGGGCAGGGTGATCCGGGAGTCGCTGGACACCCTCTACTCCAGCGGGAAGATCGGCGCGCTGTTCGCCATCGCCGTCCTGCTCTTCTTCCTCCGCAGGCTCCGGATGACCCTGATCATCACGCTGTCGATCCCGCTGTCGATCCTCATGGCCCTCGTGGTCATGTACTTCTGGGGCGAGACGCTGAACGTCCTCTCCCTCCTCGGGTTGATGATCTCCGTCGGCCTCCTGGTGGACAACTCCGTCGTCGTCGCCGAGAACATCCACCGGCTCCACGGCGAGGGCGTGCCGCCACGGCGCGCCACGATCCGGGGCACGGCTGAGATCGCCCTGGCCATCACCATGGCCACGCTGACCACCATCGTCGTCTTCCTCCCCGTGTCCCTCGTCAGGGGCCAGGCGCAGTTCTTCCTACTCCGCCTCTCCATCCCCGTCTCGATCTCCCTCCTCGGCTCCCTCCTGGTCGCCGGCGTGGTCGTCCCGCTGGCCGTCTTCCTGACCCTGGGGCACGAGGGCCGGGGCCGCCGGCCGTGGCCCTCCTGGGCGGCGGTCCAGGCGGCCCTGCGCCGCGCCTACGGCGTGACGTTCGATCCGCTCAACCGGCTGTACGGCCGCCTGCTCGCGTTCTTCCTCCGGCGCCGGCTGGAGCTCGTGCTGCTGCTCGCCGCGATCCTCGCCCTCACCGCCGTCATGGCGCGGGAACGGGTCCACTTCGTGGAGAGCCAGCAGGAGGACGCCGGCGGCGTGGACATCTTCGTCCGCCTGCCGCGCAACACGACGTTCGAGGAGGCCCGCGCATTCTTCCGCCGGTGCGAGGAGGCCGTCGACCCGCTGCGCGAGGAGCTCGACCTCTCCGGCGTCATGGTCTTCCACCGCTCCACGTCCGGCTCGATCCGGTGCTGGTTCAACGAGCCGCGCCGGAAGAAGGGGGTCACGCCGAGGATCTCCACCGACCGCCTGCTCGAGGCCCTCCCCGAGAAGCCCGGCGTGCGGTACTTCGCCGGCCAGCAGACGAACGGGGGCTCCCGCCGGAACCGGTCCGAGATGCGGGTGGAGCTCGCCGGAGAGAACCCGGAACGGCTCGAGGCCGTGGCGAAGGACGTGGAACGCCTGCTCGCCGGCCTGCCGGGCGTCCTCGGCCTCAAGTCCGAGGGCGACCCGCCGCCGGACGAGCTCGAGCTGGCCATCGACCGGCGCCGCGCACGGGACCTCGGCGTGGAGCCCGGCGTGGTCGCGGGCGTCGTGGGCTCCGCGCTCCGTGGACGGCAGCTCCCCTCCTTCCGGCGGAACGGCCGCGAGATCCCGGTACGGATCGCGTTCTCCAACGCCGACCGGCAGTCGCTGGCGGGCCTGCGCGCCTTCCTCGTCCCCACGGGCGAGGGGAGCACGGTCCCACTGGACGTGCTGACCCGCGTCCGGTTCGCCAGCGGCGCCCGCAGGATCTGGCGCATGGACCGCCGGATCGCCCGCTCCATCGTGCTCGAGCTCGAGGAGGGCCGCGAGCGGGAGGCGCGCCAGGCGGTCCTGGCGACGCTCTCCCGCCTCGACCTTCCCGACGGGATCACCATCGGGCGGTCGTCCCTCCCCACGGGACCCGACGAGGAGGTCCGGGCGCTCCGGTTCGCCGGCACGCTCTCGGTCGCCTTCGTCTACCTGCTGATGGGGTTCCTGTTCGAGAGCTTCATCCTCCCCCTCTCCGTCGTCCTGACCATCCCCCTGGCGGCCATCGGCGTGGCGTGGGCCCACCTGGCCGCCGGCCTCGACATCGACCCGCTGGGGATGGTCGGCGCCGTTCTGCTCGTCGGGATCGTGGTCAACAACGGCATCGTCCTGATCGACGCCGTCAACCAGCTCCGCGCCGGCGGCACGCCGCGGAGCGAGGCGATCCTCTTGGCGGCGCGGCGCCGGTTCCGGCCGATCATGATGACGGCGCTGACCACGATCTTCGGCCTGATCCCCGTGGCGCTGACGGGACGCACCTCCATCGGCCTGTCCTACTCCTCCTTCGGGCTGACCCTGATCTCCGGACTGACCACCGCGACGGCCCTGACGCTCCTCGTGGTGCCCGTCTTCTACACGCTGTTCGACGACCTCGGATCCACGCTCCGGGCGACCCTCCGCCGTGGCCTCGCCGGCCCGGGGCTTCCCGTCCGTCCGGAGCCCCGGTGAGGCCGTTGCTCGCTCCCCATCCGCGCGCAGCATGAGGAGCGGCCGCCCGGTCACCCAGCGGCGTGCCGGTTTCCACGGCTGGATCGCGAGGCGTGCGGTTGGAGAGCGCCGTGGCGGTCCGCATGGCGTGGGGCGCTTCCACGCGGGCGTGTTTCGGGAGGGTGTCACGTTTCTCTCTCCTTCCCTGGAGTCCCCCTCCCAGCCCTCGATGAGCTCCCCACGTGCCGCCAGTGCAACGGCCGCGCGGAACGGCGTCGTTGACACCGGGGCGCGGTGTGATCACGATGGTGCGGGATGAGTGTGCTCCTGACGAACGCCGTGTCTCTCGACGGTCCGGCCGGGGTTGCGAGGCGGGGAACGCTCCGCGCCGGCGGTCCTGGGGGCGGTTCCGTGGAATGGATCGACGGCGCGGAGGAGTCCGTGCGGGACGGGGAGGTCCTGGACTGCCACGGGGGGCTCGTCGTGCCAGCGTTCGGGTGCGGCCACCACCACGCCTACTCCGCGCTGGCTCGTGGGATGCCCGCGCCGCCGCGCGTGCCCCGCGGGTTCGCGGAGATCCTTGAGCTCGTCTGGTGGCGCCTCGACCGGGTGCTGGACCCGGCGATGATCGAGGCGTCGGCGCTGGTGACGGCGATCGCCTGCGCGAGGGCGGGGGTGACGTTCGTCATCGACCACCACTCGTCCCCCGGGGCGGTTCGGGGATCGCTGGAGACCATCACGGCGGCGTTCGACCGCGTGGGCGTCCGGCACCTGCTCTGCATCGAGCTGTCGGACCGGGACGGCGAGTCCGTCCGGGACGCCGGCCTGGCCGAGACCGCCGCGTACCTCGAGTCCGGCCGGCCTGCGCTCGTGGGGCTCCACGCCTCGTTCACGGTGGGGGACACGCTCCTGGAGCGGGCGGTGGCGCTGGCCCGCCGGTCCGGCACGGGGGTTCACCTCCACGTGGCGGAGGATCCGGTGGATCAGGAGCGGACACTTGAACGCCACGGTGTGCGGGTGGTGGAGCGGCTCCACCGGGCCGGGGTCCTCGACCTGCCGGGCACGATCCTCGCCCACTGCCTCCACCTGAACGACGCCGAACGGCGGCTCGTCGCGGACTCGCCGGCGTGGGTCGTCCAGAACACCGAGTCCAACCAGGCCAACGCCGTTGGCCGTTTCGACGCCAGGGGGCTGGGCGACCGGATCATGCTCGGGACCGACGGGATGCACTCGGACATGATCCGGGCGGCCCGGGCGGCGTACCTGGCGGGGCAGGCCGTGGACGCACCGTCGCCGGAGGCGATCCTCGGGCGGCTGCGGGCGGTGGACCGGTACGCGGCCGGCCGGGGGTTGCGGCCGGCGGGGGACGATCTCGTGGTGCTGGACTACGATCCGCCGACCCCGGTCGACGGGGGCAACTGGCCCGCCCACCTCCTGTACGGGGTCACCTCCTGCCAGGTCCGGCACGTGGTGGTCTCCGGGCGGGTCGTCGTGCGGGACGGTGTGGTGGCGACGGTGGACGAGGCCGCGGTCATGGCGTTCGCCCGGGAGCAGGCGGAGAGGCTCTGGGAGCGGCTCCGGAGAGGGGACGTGTGAGTATCGGTCCGGTGGCCAAGGTTTCCCTCGATGCGACGGTGGCGGTGGTGCTCTCCGTCGCGATTCTCGTGCCCGCGGGGGCGATCGTCGTGGCGGCAACGGGCTGGGGCCTGCCTCCGGAATCGAAT
Organism: Thermoanaerobaculia bacterium; assembly: GCA_027067575.1. Taxonomy (GTDB): domain Bacteria; phylum Acidobacteriota; class Thermoanaerobaculia; order Thermoanaerobaculales; family Sulfomarinibacteraceae; genus JAMOVQ01. The sequence continues at coordinate 16,341 of JAMOVQ010000154.1, forward strand.
CCCCTCGCCACCGTGGAGACGGCACGGTGCCGCGAGACCGTTCCGGGAGCGGCCAGGCGGCTCGTGGAGCGGCTTCGTGCGGAGCGGCCCGGAGACCGGATCGAGCTCGTCCGGGAGGAGGACGGGACGGTGACGATCCGCCGCATCGGGGTGGGCGGTTCCGTGTTGCTGCCGCTTCCCGGGCGTACGGCCGGACTCTCGGCGCGTGAGGTCTCGGTCGGGCCGTTGTGGGTGGAGTCCATCGTGCCGTACCTGCCGGACGTCCCCCCTGACGCGTCGGCCTCCGAACAGACCGCCGCGCTCATCCGCGGCGTCCTCCGGTTCATCGACGAGGCGCCGGAGACACCGCTGGTTCGGGCGCTGCGGAAGGTGGTCCGCCTCGGTGTCGCCCTGCTCCTGGGAACGACCTCGCTCTGCTTCCTCCTCGTTGCCCTCTGGCGCCTCGGCCGCGGTGCGGTGCCCGAGCCGCTCCGATGGGAGCCCCCGCTGCGCCTCGCGGCCTTGGGTGTTGCCGGGGGGATCGGCTGTCTCGGAGTCGGCCTCGCCGTGGAGAGGCTCTTCGCTCTCATTGGTCTGCCGATCCCCGAACAGCCACTGGTCGAGGCCGTGCTCTCGACCCGCCACGGCGCCCTGCTCGCCGCGGGTGTCCTCGTCCTGCTCGCCCCGATCGCTGAGGAGCTGTTTTTTCGCGGCTACGTCTTCCGGTACCTCCGGGGTGTGTCGGGCCGGAGGACGGCGTACCTCGTGTCCGTCCTGCTCTTCGCCGGGCTGCACCTCCACCCGGCGGCGCTGGCGGTCTACGCCCTCTACGGCACCGCCTTCGCCTGGCTCACCGAGCGCACCGGATCGATCGTTCCCTCGACCCTCGCCCACGTGACCGTCAACGGGACCGCACTGCTCGTGGCGCTGATCTGAGGGCTCGCTTCGTAATACGAGCAGCAGGGGCGGATCGAAATATACAGAGTCCCTTCTTGGAGGAGCGTGTTCCGCTTCGGCAACAGATCGAACAAACACTGTCCCTTTTTCGTGTGTGTCAACGGAACATACTGCTCGTATTGAATAAACACTGTCCCTTTATCTAATGGGGGCTTTCTTCGCATCGGAGGGGGAGATGTGGCCGGCGGAACGGTGGGGTTCCGCTCCGCCGGCCGGAAGGTCTCAGTGGCGGTGTGGCCGCCGGCGGGGAGCGTGGGTTCCTCGTCGGGTGCTCCGGGCGGCGGTCTGGTGGCGCCGGGCCGAGGCGTCGGCGAGCCGTCGTGAAGACCGGCTGGCGTTCCGGGTGAGGGCGCGGCTGCTGCCGGTGAAGCGGCTCGTGTGCGTGCGCCGGGTCACCGCCCCGGTCGGCCGGGCATGTGTTCTCCGCTGCGGTGTGGCCCGCCGGGTTGATGCCGGGCTCCGAGCCGAGACCGTGCGTCGCACACTTGGACGGGACCTTTGGACGGTCCTGGCCGGGCTCACCCGGCGAGTCACCGTCCGGCTCGTGAACTCACGGGGTCTGCGCGCGGAGCGGTCGCGCGTGGAGTTCGGCGACCGTGAGCGGGGCCGTCGTGTCACGTCGGCCGGTGTCCGGGTGATGGTCCGGCCGGACGGCACCCTCCGGAACCGGTTCGTCCGGGAGCGGGCGGTTCGACCGACCGTCCTGGGGATCTCTGCGGTGCGCCTGGCGCCTGCAAGGCGTCCGGCCCGCCGTTCGATGGTCCGGGCGACGGAGCGGTCGAGGGCCCTTTCGACGGTCCGCCCGGCGTGGCGCTCGATGCTCCCCCGGACGCCCTCGACCCGTGCGACCCGGACCTGCCGGCCGCCGATGGAGACGGACCGTTCCGAGACCTTCGCCGTGGGGATGGGACGCCCGGTCCACCGTTCCACCTCCGTCCGCCGCGGGCCATTGGGGACGGGTCTCGGACCGGAGCGGCCGATCCGTGGCGCGACATCGTCCCAGGGACGGACGCGATCTGCGACGCTCTCCGCCGGAAGATCGTTCCAGGAAACCCATGTGGCGTGGCGGGCGTCGGCCCAGCCGTCACGGTAGCCGTCACCGTAGCCGCTCCGGTATCCGTGATCGAACCCGCGGTCGTATTCCCAGGCGTGGTGCCAGCCCGGGGGTGGGGCCGGGCACCAGCCCACCATCGGGCCGCCGGCGTACCAGGTCACCGCCGCGGGCGTGTAGACGGAACCGGGGGCCCAGACCCAGCCGGCGTTGCAGTACGCCCAGTGGCCGAAGTGGTGGGGGATGTAGCCCCACGGTTCGTAGGAGACCCATGTCCAGCCGTAGGAAGTCCACACCCAGCGGCCCCAGGTGTACGGACGCCAGCCGGGCGCCACGGCGGGACGCCACACCCTCCCCAGCCCCCCAACCGTGATCCAGCTTCCGTACGGCTCGAGCGCCGTGGTGAAATCCAGGCTCCATGCCGGGTCCGACCATGCCGAGGTGTACGGCTCCCACGTCGAGAAGCCGAGGGAGAGCCCGAAGCCATCGGACCCGATGTGGAGTCCGAACCATCCGCCGGCGAAAACCGGTGTGGCCAGGGCGAGGACCGCCGCCGCCACGAGGAGCGGTGCGATGTGCCGTTTCGTCCGTTTCATGCTGGCCTCCCCGGCCGCCGTTCCGTGGCGGCCTCGACCAGGGAAGCCGCAACGATCGTGCCAGGATCGGTGAGGGAGGGAGGCGGGGATCGGTGTCCGGACCGTCCTCCGGGGAGGACGGATTCGGGGCGTCTCCTGTGACATCGGTCACGACCTGCTATGATGCTGCCGCTCGTGTGCGGCGAGACGATCCAACGATATTTCGGGAGGTTTGCATGGCGTTCGAGGGCTGCAGGAAGATCTGGATGAACGGCGAGTTCGTCGACTTCGAGAAGGCGACTGTTCACGTCCTGTCCCACGTGCTCCACTACGGGAGCGGGGTCTTCGAGGGGATGCGGTGCTACGACAATGCGAAGCTCGGGCCCGTGGCGTTCAGACTCTCCGACCACACGCGCCGTCTGTTCAACTCGGCCAAGGTCCTCAGGATGGAGATCCCGTACACCGAGGCGGAGATCGATGCGGCGATCCTGGAGACGCTGCGGGTCAACGAGCTCGCCAGCGCGTACATCCGGCCGCTCGTCTACCGTGGAATGGCCTCCCTCGGCGTGGACCCGACGCCGTGCCCCGTGGACGTCATGATCGCCGCCTGGAGCTGGGGCGCCTATCTGGGGCCGGAGGCGCTGGCCGAGGGGGTGGACGTCCGGATCTCCTCATGGACGCGGATGGCGCCGAACACCTTTCCCGCCATGGTCAAGTCCGTCGCCAATTACCTCAACTCGCAGCTGATCCGGATGGAGGCCAACGCCGACGGGTACACCGAGGGGATCGGCCTGGACGTCAACGGCTTCGTCTGCGAGGGTTCCGGGGAGAACCTGTTCATCGTCTACAAGGGCGTCCTGATCACCCCCGTGCTCGGCAACTCGGTCCTCGAGGGGATCACGCGAGACTGCATCATCACCCTGGCCCGGGAGATGGGGCTCGAGGTCCGGGAGCAGCCGGTACCGCGGGAGATGCTGTACATGGCCGACGAGGTGTTCTTCACGGGATCGGCCGCCGAGGTGACGCCGATCCGCTCCATCGACCGGATCCCGGTGGGGAAGGGGCGGGCCGGCGATGTGGCGCTGGAGCTCCAGAAGCGGTTTTTCGACATCGTCGAGGGCCGGGCCGAGGACCGGTTCGGCTGGCTGACGCCCGTCCGCGGCTGAGGCTAGGCCGGTCCTTACGGCGCCGGAGTGGGGTCACGCTCCGGCCGCGGCCCCGTCCTCCGGCAGGCGGACGGCCCGCCAGCCGGCCCGGCCGCTCCGCTTGACCTCGTATGCGAGCCCGTCGGCGGCTGCCGTCACCTGCTCGGGCGTGACCCGTCCTTTGCCCCCCGCGACGGCGACCGCGCCGACCGAGGCCGTGACCAGAACCGCCCCGCCGGTATCCTCCGCCCGGACCGAGATCGCTGCGAGACGGCGGGCCACGGCCTCGACAGTCTCCATGTCGGCGCCGGGGAGCAGCACGAGGAACTCGTCCCCGCCGAGCCGGCCCACCTCGTCCCCAGGCCGGACCGACTCCTGGAGCCTCTTGCCGACCTCGCGCAGCACGGCGTCGCCCCGTGCATGTCCGAGCAGGTCGTTGACGGACTTGAAGTGGTCCAGGTCCAGCAGCAGCACCCCGCAGCGGCGCTGGTAGCCGTCATGGGGCTCGAGCAGCGTCTCGAGACGGTTCCAGATCCGCCGCCGGTTGGCCAGGCCGGTCAGCGGGTCGTGCTCCGCGAGGTGCCGGAGCCGGTCCGTCATGTCGCGGAGCTCGGCGGTCCGCCGTGCCACCTCGAGCCGGAGCCGCTCGGCCTGTCGGCTCAGCCAGGCGGTGCGCCAGCGGTGGGCAACCAGCGCCGTCCCCACGAGCACGAGGAGTAGCAGGCCCTGGAACCATCGGCGCTGCCATAGCGGGGCTTCCACGACGATCGGGAACTCGAGCTCCGGCCCGGGGATCCCGGCCGCGCTGACCGGCTGGAGGTGCAGGGTCGACTGGCCGGACGGGAGGTTCGTGTACCGGAGCTCCCGTCCCGACGCGCGGACCGGCAGCCAGCCATCGTCCACGCCGTCCAGCCGGGCGCGGTACCCGCACCGGGAGTGGTCGCGGTACCCGAGGACCGCGACGTGGAACGTGACGTGGCGGTCCTTCCAGCGGAGGCGCAACGAACGGGGGAACTCGACGATCTGACCGGGGAGCTCGACGCTCTCCAGGACCACGGGGGGCGCCTCCTGCACCGGATGGTCCTGCGAGGGATCGTACCGGGAGAGCCCTCCGATGGTGCCGATCCAGACCGATCCGTCCGGCGCTGAGAGGATGCCGTGCTCGTTGGTCTCGTACGCGCCCAGGCCATCCTCTGGCGTCAGGAGCCTCGACGGTCCGTTCGGGGCGATCCGGATGGCGCCGCGGCTCGTTCCGGCCCAGATGGCGCCCCTGGAGTCCTCGGCGAGGGCGAACACCGCGGCGTCCCGGACCGGCGCCGGGAGCACAGGGGTCTGCCAGACGCCGTCCCGGCCCCGAACCGCGATCCCCGTGTCGTTGCCGGCCCAGAGGCGTCCGGTGGAATCCTCGAGGAGGGCCGTGATCCACGAGCGGCCGGGGAGCGAGTGGATCTCACCAAGGACACGGACCGCCGTGCCGTCGCTCCAGCCCACCCGCTTTCCCAGGCCGATCCAGACTCCGCCCGCACGCCTCGGCGCCAGGCATCGGACGAAGGCGGCATCCCCGTCCTTTCCGATCCGGCGCCACTGGCCGGATGGCTCCCGGACTGCCAGTCCTCCGGCCTGCGCACGGCCTCCCGCCCAGAGACGGCCATCGTCCGTTGCGAGGACGTCGAAGAGCTGACCGGGCAGCTCCGGTACTTCCACGTGGCGGACCCGGCGTTCCGCCGGCAGGAGCTGGTCGAGGCCGAGGTTCGTCATGAACCAGACGGTGCCGTCCATGGTGGCCTGAGTCTTCCAGACGACGGGGTTGGAGAGGCCGTCCCCGGTTCCGATGGTCCGGATCACGGCGGGGATCCGCTCGGGCCGCAACAGCGCGGCACCGGCGAGGGTGCCCGCCCAGACGCCGTTCGGTGTCCAGCAGAGACCGAAGACGCACCGGTCGGGGAGGCCGCGGGCCGTTCCGATGGTGACGAACGCCGAGCCGCCCAGCCGGACGAGTCCGCCGATGTCCGTGCCAACCCAGAGGTTCCCTTCGCGGTCGCGAAAGGCGCAGTTGACGACGTCCGTCGGGAGACCGGTGGCCCTGGAGAGGTGAACGGTCCTACCGTCTCCTGCGAAGAGCCAGAGTCCCGTGCTGTTGGAGGCCACCATCACGGTGCCGTCGGGGTCCGCCGTGATCCGCCACACGTCTTCGATCCTGCGGCCGCCGGGACGGACCTCCGTCCACCGTCCGCTGTCGTACCGCCACAGCCCGGCGGCGCTGTCACCGGCCCACAGCACGCCGTGCGTCACGGCGGCGGCCCGGAGCCCGGAGGCGCTTTCGGGCACGGGGAACGGCGTCACAGTGCCGTCGTCCGCCAGGAGGGTGATCCGGCTCCGGGACACCGCGAGCGCTCCGCCGGGCCACGGCACGAGCGCGGTCACCGGCTCTCGGGGCAGATCCGCGGTCCGGTTCCGCAGCGGCCGGCCTTCGAGGTCCAGCGTCACCAGGCCGTGCTCCGTGCCCACGAGGAGTACGCCCCCGGCGCCTTCGAGGAGCGCGGAGCAGGCTACACCGTCGAGACCCTCAACCGGCACCGGCCGGGGAACGTGGCCGTCGATCACGGCCAGACCCGCTCCGGTGCCGATCCAGAGCGTACCCCGGGAGTCCAGGAGGAGCGTCCGGATCCGGTTGGAAGGCAACCCCTGCCGGACCGTGAACGTCTGGAAGCGGTCGCCGTTGTAACGGGCCATGCCTCCGAGAGTGCCCACCCACAGGTACCCCGTAGCATCCTGGACGATGGCCGTCACCTGGGACTGGGGAAGGCCGTCGCGAATCGAGAGGACCTGAACCGGCACGAGCTGTGCCGTCGCGTACGGGGCCCACGCCACCATGCTGGCTGCCGCGGCGAGGCCGAGAAGACGTGACCGGACCGACACGGCGTGTTTCCTCCCTCCAAGTCTACCGCACGAACCACCCGAGTCCGGATCCCCCGACTCAGGGCAGGCGGGCGATCCGAGGGATCAGACCAGCGGCGGCGTCCATGTCCGCGTGCATGATCCGGTCCCCTTCGAGCCGGGGCGCCTTGCGCCGGAGCGTCTCGATCGCACGTTCGAGCGGGGCCGAGGACCGGAGCGGACGGTGGAACTCCACGCCCTGGACCGCCGCCAGGTACTCGAGGCCGAGGACGGTCTGGGTGATGGCCGTGATCCGGTCGAGCTTGCGGGCGGCCCATGTGCTCATGGAGACGTGATCTTCCTGGCCCGCAGAGGTCGGGATCGAGTCCACGGACGCCGGGTGGGCCAGGGTCTTGAGCTCGCTGACCAGGGCCGCCGCCGTGACCTGGACCATCATGAACCCGGAGTTGAGGCCGGGCTGAGGAGTCAGGAACGGCGGCAGGCCCGACAGGGCCGGGTCGACCAGTCGAGCGAGGCGGCGCTCGGAGATCGAGGCGAGGTCGGTCAGGGCGATGGCCAGGGAGTCGATGGGCACGGCGATGGGGGCGCCGTGGAAGTTGCCCCCGGAGATGACCCGCCCGTCGGGGAACACCATCGGGTTGTCGGTGGCGGCGTTGATCTCGATGGTGAGGACCTGTTCGAGGTGGGCCAGGGCGTCGCGGGCTGCGCCGTGGACCTGGGGGGCGCACCGGAGAGAGTAGGCGTCCTGGACCCTCGTGCACTCGGCGTGGGACTGGCGGATTCGCGAGCCGGCCAGCAGCTCCCGGAGCCGCCGGGCGCTCTCGACCTGACCGGGGTGGGGGCGCGCGGCATGGATGGCCGGGTCGAACGCCGCATCGGTGCCGAGGCACGCCTCGAGCGACAGGGCGCAGACCACGTCGGCGGCGTCCACGAGCCGGCGGGCGCGGCCGGCGGCGAGCGCCGCCACCGCTGCCGATGCCTGGGTACCGTTGATCAAAGCGAGGCCCTCCTTGGCTTCGAGCTCCAGCGGCTCGATCCCGGCTCGCCGCATCGCCTCGGCGCCGGGGAGACGACGGCCGGCGTGGAACGCTTCGCCCTCGCCGATCAGGGGCAACGCCAGATGGGCGAGGGGGGCGAGGTCGCCGGACGCGCCGACGGAGCCCTGGGATGGGATGAGGGGGTGGACGCCCGCGTCGAGCATCGCCAGGAGCCGTTCCACGACTACGGGGCGGCATCCGGCGAACCCTGAGGCCAGAACGTTGGCTCTGAGGAGGAGCATCGCCCGGACGATCTCCGGCCGGAACGGTTCGCCGGTCCCGCAGGCGTGGGAGCAGACGAGGTTTCGCTGGAGCGCCGTCACCTGATCAGGGGAGATCTTGACCTCGGCGAGCTTGCCGAACCCGGTGTTGACGCCGTACACGACTCGCCCCGACTCCAAGATGTGATCGATGACCCGCCGGCTGGCCTCGATCCGGCCCCTGGCCTCCTTCGCGAGTGCCACGGGTGCCCGGTCCAGCGCCACCGCCCGGACGTCGTCCAGTGTCAGGTTCCGTCCATCGATCAGGATCCGCTCCGCCATCCAGCTCTCCCTCCTGGGCCCCGGGCCCCAACCCGCAGAATACTCCACATCCATCCACATTAAGGGACACTGTTTTTTTCTTGACAACCTCCCCTCCCCGCCCTACCCTGTTCCCATCACAACCCGAAGGAGGCGCACCATGCCCCGGATGCCCCGTCTCAAGTTCTCCCACGTGGACACCTGGTACCACCTGTACAGCCGGGTGCCCTCCCGCCGAGGCGAGCTGCCGCTGGCCTCGCCCCTGGCCCAGCGCCAGCTCATCGCCACCATCAAACACTTCGCCTCGATCTACTTCTGCGACGTGGCGGCGTTCTGCATCATGGGCAACCACTACCACCTCGTCGTCCGCTTCGATGCCCAGCGGGAGGTCGATCGCGAGGAGCTGCGCGCCCGGTCGCAGATCATGTACCCCAGCGTGACGAGGCAGCGTCAGATCGACCTGTGGGGGGACGAGGAGTGGGAGCACTACCGGCGGCGACTCTTTGACGTATCGGAGTTCATGCGGAACGTGCAGGCTGCGTACGCGCGGTGGTACAACCGGACGTTCGACCGGCGGGGGCGGCTGTGGGATCAGCGGTTCAAGTCGACGATCCTCGGGGATGCGCGGGCGGTGCTCGATTGCCTGCTGTACGTGGAGCTGAACCCGATCCGTGCGGGGATCGTGGAGCGTCCGGAGGAGTGGGAGAGCGGGTCGGTGTACCTTCGGGAGCTCGGTGA